>JAKSPX010000304.1 GCA_024404415.1 Clostridia bacterium
CGCAAGATCTCGTAGGGCGCGATGCCCACATCGCGCCGTCTTTGTCGGCGCATACGGTTTCTTTATAGGAGCATACAAATGAAATCCCCTACGGGGGATGAAATCATTGCATGATGAAATCCTCCATGCGTCGGATGAAATCCGTCTTCAACGGATTGTGTTTCAGCACCATCCCGTAGGGGAGCCTATCAGGCTCCCGCAAGGCCGGTTTCCGTAATCGGGTATGACGGGAACCCTACACGACAACAATCAGTATGCCCTTATCTTTATGCCTTTTTCTTCGTAGGGGCGGGTATTTTTGTTGAGCGGCTGCGCTTCGTCGAAGGGCGGGCGGTAGTCCTTCCCGACCGAGCGGTATTTGGCGCCGGTCATGACGTGGTAGGGGATCAATTCGACCTTCACGCGATCCTTTGCCGGGGCGAGGAAAGAGGCGATGGCCTCGAAATTCTCGTCCTTGTCGGTCACGCCGGGGATGAGGGGCGTGCGGACGGTGAAAGGTTTCCCGCTCTCCATCAGGTAGGCGACGTTTGCAAGGATCAGGCGGTTGGAGCAGCCCGTCCATTTTTTGTGCTCTTCCTCATCAAATAATTTGATGTCGATATAAATGTCGTCGATAGCCGCGGCCGCGCGGCGAAAATCCTCATGTGCGACATACCCGCAGGTCTCGACCGCTGTCCGGATGCCCTCGAGGTGCGAAATCGTCTCTAAAATGAAATCGGTCTGGCGAAGCGGCTCGCCGCCTGAGAAGGTCACGCCGCCGAATTCCAGAAAATCCCGGTCCTGAAGAAGCCTTTCTGCAAGCTTTTCGGGGGTGTATTCCTCACCCGCGGCCTTGACGTTGTCCTCCGGGCAGATCTTGGTGCAATAGCCGAGCCCCCGGCACTCTTCGTGATCGCAGGGCTTTCTGCAGAGGCCGCAGCCGGTGCATTTTTTGAGGTTTCTCACCACCTCGCGCTCTTGCGAGATGCCCTCGGGGTTATGACACCACGCGCATCTCATGGGACAGCCCTTCAAAAACACGGTGGTGCGGAGTCCCGCACCGTCGTGCAGGCCGAATTCCTTGATGTCGAAGACGATGCCGGTCATTCGTCGAATTCCTGGCGGGCGATCAGGTGATCCTGATAGGCCTTGTCGAGCTCCACGAAGTAGGCGCTCCAACCCCAGATGCGCACGATCATGCTGCGGTAATTCTCGGGGTGTGCCTGCGCGTCGAGCAGTCTTTCACGGTTGACCGAATTGAGCTGGAGCTGGTGGCCGCCCTTGTCGATGAACATTTTGACCAGCTTTGCCACCTGGTCGATGCCCTCGTCGGTGCGGAAGACCGAGGAGTGGAATTCCATGGTCAGGGGGCCGCCGTTGATGCACCTTGTGACCGGGCAGGCGGTGAAGGAGCGGATGACCGAGAAGGGGCCCTTGGAGCGGGCGTAGAGAGACGGGGAGAAGTTGGTGCCGAAGGCCTCGCCCTTGCGTCTGCCGTCGGGAGAAGCGTCGATCTCCTCGGCGTGGCGCAGGTAGAACATGGCCGAGCCCGTGCCGGCACGATAACAGCCGCCGCGCTCGTTTTTCTTCCCGACAAGCGAATCGGCGAAGGCATTCATGAGGAAGGAGGCGATATTTATGCTTTCTTCGTCGCCGTCGCCCATCTTCGGGGTCTCGTAGCGGCATTTGTGGAGTAATTCCGCCCTGCCCTCGAAGTCGTTTTTCATCGCGTCGATGATTTCTGCGGGAGACGCGGACTTTTCTTCAAAGACCGTCCGGTGGATGGCGACCAGCGAGTCCACCGCCGTGGCAAGGCCGGTGCCGTGGATGCCGAAGTTGTTATATTTGTTCCCAAGCGACATATCGCGCGCTCTTTCCACGCATCCGTCCATCAGGAGCGAATAGAAGGGCGCGGGGACGATATAGAGGTCGTGGAGACCCGAGATGATGCTTTCGACCTCGTCCCTGATGGCACCCTTCACGTCTTCCAGGAAGGCGTCGAAGTCTGCGGCTTTTTCCAATCTTTCGTAGACCGCCTTTTCAAGCGCCTTCGGGTAGGAAAGGGCGCCGATGTTGACGATCTCACTTCCCTTTCCGGGGATGATGAATTCCCAGCAGGCGGCGACGGTGTAGTTTCTGGCGTCCGGGAGGTCGTAGCCGAGGGCGGTGAGGCCGGGGATGACCGCATCGTCATTGGAATACTGCGGGAAGCCGAGGCCCGCCTTGGTCAGGTGGGTGGATTCGATGTAGCGTTCCAGCGGCGTGTCCTTCGAGACGCGGAGGTTGATCTTGGGGTCGATGAGCTTCAATTCATAGCAGGTTTTAAGGCACATGGCCGAGAGGGGATTATAGACGTCGTTTCCGTCGGCATCCACGCCGCCGAGCATCATGGACTGGCCGTTGTCGCCGAGCTGCACGCCGGTATAGAGGTCGCTATCCCAGTTGAAGCTGATGAAGAAATCCTCAAGGAGAGCGGCGGCCTCGTCTTGGGTGAGGCGGCCTTCTTCCAGGTCGGATTTGAGGTAAGGCCACGCGAAAAGGTCGAAGCGGCCGATGGTGTTGTGGTATTCGCCCTCCGCCCAGAGGGTATAGTGGAGGATGCGGAAGAACTGGAGGCATTCGCGGAAGGTCCGGGCGCCCTTGTGCGGCACGTTTTCAAGCACAGCGGCGACGTCCTCACGGCCGATGCGCAGAGCTTCGGCCTTGTAGCGGTCGGAAAGATCCAAAACCGCGTCAATAGAGGAAAGGAGCGCGGTGAGGAAATAAATACCCTCGTTATCTTCTTCCGCTCTGGCTTTTTCAAGGCGCTTTTCGGCCCCTTCGCGGC
>JAKSPX010000305.1 GCA_024404415.1 Clostridia bacterium
AAGCATAAAAATGTGGATCCTTTCCATTTGGAAAAGATCCACGTCTTTTAATACTTTTTCTTTTTGGGAACGATGGTAAGCGCTTTGACCTCTTCGTCGGATAAAAGCCTCCAGCTGCCCGTCTTGATGCCGGCGACCGTAATGGGGCCGACCGAGATGCGCACCCGCCTTTTGACCTTGAGGCCGCAGGCATTGCACATCTTTCTCACCTGACGGTTGTGCCCTTCGGTGATGGTGACCTGGATGCGTGCACTGCCGTCGTCATAAACGTCTCGCACGACGGCCCTTGCCGGGAGCGCCGTGAATTCCAGCTTGCCTTCTTCATCGAAGATATCCATGCCCTTGGACATGGGACGGACGGCTTCTCTGGCGTCGCCGACGACCGAGACGAGGTAGGTCTTCTCCACCTCGTGGGAAGGGTGCGCGATCTTCTGCGCCCAAGCGCCGTCATTGGTCATGAGGAGCAGCCCTTCGGAATCCATGTCCAGCCGACCGACCGGGAAAAGGCGGGCGTGGATATCCTTGATAAGCTCACTGACGTCCTTCCTGCCCTTTTCGTCCGCCATGCTGGTGACGTAGCCGCGCGGTTTATATAAGGCAATGTAGGTCTTTTTCGGCTGATTGCCGAGGCGTTTGCCTTCTATTTCGATTTTGTCGTGATCCGGGTCAGCCGACTCGCCGATCGTGGCGACGCGCCCGTTGACGCGCACCTTGCCTTCCTCGATCAGCGCTTCCGCCGCGCGGCGGGAGACGCCGTGCGCCGCGGCAATGACCTTCTGTAAGCGTTCTTTCATATAAAGATAAACCTTTCTGCGTCATTCACCCTTCAGGAGTTCGCGGATCTGCCAATCCTTGAGGCGGCTGACGTTTTCGTAAATCGCGATGTAGTTCTGATGGCGGATGGGGTCGATTTTCCCCTCCTCCACGGCATTTCGGATGGCACACTCCTCATCGATGGTGTGGGTGCAATCGTCATATCGGCAGTGGCCGAGGTATTCCTCAAACTCCGGGAAACACGCGGCGATGCGCTCCTTTTTATAAAGGAGCATCTGCACCGGGTCGATGCTGGAAAAGCCCGGCGTGTCGACGATATAGCCGCCGCGGCCGTTCTTGAAAAGCTCGACGTGGCGCGTGGTGTGGCGGCCGCGGCCGATGCGCTCACTGATGTGGGAAGTGCGCACCTTCACGTCCGGCAGTGTGACGTTCAGAAGGCTTGATTTCCCGACGCCGGAAGAACCTGCAAAAACCGAGAGACCCTCCCCGATGTCCTCCCGAAGCGCCTCCACGCCCTCAAGCGTGACGGTGCTGGTGATGAAGACGCGGTAGCCCGCTTTCCGGTAGATATCCGCAAGCTTCTCCCCATTGGTCACGTCGGTCTTGTTGACCACGATGACCGGGGTGATGCCGTGGTATTCCGCCGCGGCCAGCAAAGTATCCATGGCGAGCCGGTCGGTGACAGGCGGGGCAAGCGACACCACAAGATATAACTTATCCACGTTGGCCACCGGCGGGCGGATGAGGTAATTTTTCCGCGGGATAATGCTCTCAACAAGATGTTCGTCACCTTCGGCTCTGCGGAAGGTGACGACGTCACCGGCGAGCGGGAAAGAACCGTCTAAGCGGAACTTTCCCCTCGCACGGCAGGTATATGTTTTTCCGTCCTCCGCGAGCACCGCCATGCGGTCACCCGTGGAACGGACGATCAGACCATGATTAATCATTATTTAAACTCAGAAACATATGTTGTGAAGAGCACTTTATCTGCATTTGTTGAAGTAGCATAATACACTTCAAATTTACAGCTTTCACCCTTAGAACCATAAGGATTTACCGTAACTTCAGTAGAATTAATCGTTACAGAACTGCTGTACCAAATAGTATTTCCGTTCGCGACAATTGTTAAGACAAATACATCAGCCTCTTCAAAGATGCCCTTGAGAGCCTTCGGTTCAAATGTCCAATTTGCAACTCCCATTTCAGCGTCCGTCTCAGGCTCGGTCTCAGGCTCGGTCTCGGTCTGGGTCTCGGTTTCGGTTTCCGTTTCGGTCTCCGTCTCCGTTTCGGTCTCGGTTTGAGTCTCCGTTTCGGTTTCGGTCGTCTCGGGACCCTTGCTTACGATGAGATCCACCGAGTCGCCTTCCTTGATGACGGTCTCCTTGGCAATGGACTGGCCGATGACGGTGCCGGGATCCGCCTCGTCGAATTTCTCGACTACCTGGCCGAGGTTGATCTTCATTTCGTTTAAGGTCTTGATGGCCTGCGTCAGGCTCTTGCCGAGCAGATCGGGCATGGCGACCTCTTCTTCGGTGGCGCCGAGGCTGACGTAAAGCGTGACCGTATCGCCCGAATGGATCGGCGTGCCGAGCTCAGGCTCGGTGCGGATGATGGAATTCACCGGCACCGTTTCGGAAAGCTCGGTCTGCACGCGAATCATGACGTTGGAGATCTTGTTCTGTGTAAAGAGCGAGGTGAGACGGTTGGCGCCTTCGACGGAATCGAGGCCCACGACGTCGATCATATTGATCTCACGTCTGCCGAGGCTGACGTCCACCGTGATGGTGGCGTGGCTCTTGATCTTGGAGCCCGCGATGGGGTTCTGGGCGATGATGGTGCCCTCTTCATCCGAGTCGGTATATTCTTCCGTGCCGATCTTGATGCGTAAGAACTGGTATTCCTCGCTGGAGGCAAGTTTCTTTAGTACTTCTTCGTAATTCTCACCGACGAGCGTCGGAACCTCGAGGTTTTCCACGCCCTCGCCGTCGCAGCCTTTCAGAAGCGAGATGAACACCAC
>JAKSPX010000306.1 GCA_024404415.1 Clostridia bacterium
ATCATGCCCATTATTCTGTCGGAACCGAAAAGGCGCATGATATCGTCGGAAAGACCGCTCTCCGCGTCAATTCCACCCACCATCAGGCCGTGAAGGGCAATGCCCGCAGCCTGCAGATCGCCGCAGAGTCGCCCGAGGGCTACACCGAGTCGGTCTATATGAAGGATCATCCTTTCCTGCTCGGCGTGCAGTGGCACCCGGAGCGCTTCTACAAGGACGATCCCTCCGCCCGCGCCATTTTTGACACTTTTGTCGCCGCGGCGGGCAAATAAATAAAAAGAGAGGACACTCTATGCTGAAAGACGGCAATTTTCTTCTTTATGACCGTCCGGCTGAATACTGGCAGGAAGCCCTGCCTCTCGGCAACGGTTCCATCGGCGCGATGTTCTTCGGCGGCGTGAAAGAGGAGCGCATCGCTCTGAATCACGACACGCTCTGGTCGGGCCGCCCGCATCTGGAGGACGGTTATCCCGTTGAGGGCCGTCCCACCTACGGTCACGACCGCGCAGAGATCTATCACAAGCTGCAATCTCTTGCCCTCGAAGGAAAATACGTCGAGGCTCAGGCGCTTTCCGAAAAGGAATTCCAGGGCGAGGACTCCCAGGCCTACCTCCCCCTCGGCGACCTCTGGCTCACCTTCGAAAACGAGGGCGATGTGGAAGATTACCGCCGTGTGCTCTCGCTTGAGGATGCGGTGGCCGAGGCTTCCTATTTCGTCGGCAACAAGGAGCGCCGCCGCACGGCCTTTGTCTCCTATCCCGACAAGGTCATGGTCTACCATGCGGCAAGCGACGACCCGATGGACGTCACCCTCTCCTTCTCCTCTCCCCTGAAAAGCGAAAGCAGCGCGAAGGGCAATTCCCTTTCACTTTTCGGCGAAGCCCCCTCTTTCTTTGACCGCCGCGCCAAAGACGGGCACGCCTACTGGTATCTCCCCGAGGACGAAAACCGCGGGATGCGCTTTTACGCCTCGGTGCGCGTCGAGACCAACGGCGTCATCATGGCGGAGGACGACAAGCTCCTCATCAAAGGTGCCTCCGCCCTCACCCTTCGCTTCTCCGCCGACACCAGCTTCGCAGGATTTGACAAGCACCCCTACTTAGAGGGCAAGGATGAGGTCGCCCCGGTCGAAAAGGCGTTGGATGAAGCAGAAAAGCTGGATCTCCCCCTGCTCCGTGCGCGGCACATCGTCGACCACAAGGCATATTACAGCCGTGTGGCGCTGGATCTCGGCTCCGACGGGAAAGAGACCATGCCGACCGACCTGCGCCTCAAGAGCTTCCTTGAGGACAAGCGCGACAAAGGGCTCTACACCCTGATCTTCAACTTCGGCCGCTACCTCCTCATCGCCGGTTCCCGCCCGGGCAGTCAGCCCACCAACCTGCAGGGCATCTGGAACGACCAGCCGCTTCCGCCCTGGAACGCCAACTACACCACCAACATCAACACCGAAATGAACTACTGGCCCGCACTCTCGGTCGGTCTCGGTGAAATGACCGAGCCCCTGCACCGCATGATCGCCGAGCTCAGCGTGACCGGCGCCAAGACCGCCAAGCAGTATTACGGCGCGCGTGGCTTCACCGTTCACCACAACGCCGACCTCTGGCGGCATTCGGTCCCGGTGCAGGGCATGGCGCAGTGGTCCTTCTGGCCAATGGCCTCCGGCTGGCTCTGCCGCCACCTCTTTGATTACTACGAATACACCCTCGACTTCGCTTTCCTCCGCGAGACGGCCTATCCCCTCATGGCGGACGCCGCGCGCTTCTACCTTGACATTCTGGTCGACGACGGCAAAGGCAAGCTGATCCTCACCCCCTCCACCTCGCCGGAGAACTCCTATATGCACGACGGCAAGCCCCTTTCGGTCTCCAAGACCACCACCATGACCATGACCATCATCCGCGAGCTCTTCGAAAACCTCCTCAGGGCAGAGAAGATCCTGGCGTATAGCGAGATGACCGCCGAGCTGAAAGCGGCGCTAGAAAAGCTCTGGCAGCCCGGTATCGGCAGCCGCGGCCAGCTCAACGAATGGTATAACGAGGAGATCGACGAGGATCCGCATCACCGCCACACCTCTCATCTCTTCGGTCTCTACCCGGCCGCCGTCTTCAACGACGACGACACGCCGGAATACATGGACGCCTGCCGCGTGACCCTGAACGAGCGCGGTGACGACGGCACCGGCTGGAGCCTCGGCTGGAAGATCAACTTCTGGGCGCGCCTCTCCGACGGCGACCACGCAAAAAGGCTTCTCGACAACCAGCTTCGCTTCAAGAATCCCGATCAGTCGGCCTACAATTATTCCAACGGCGGCGGCACCTACCCCAACCTCTTCGACGCGCATCCGCCGTTCCAGATCGACGGCAACTTCGCCTGCACCGCGGGCGTGGCCGAAATGCTCTTACGCTCCATCGGGCACAAGGTCACCCTCCTCCCCGCGCTTCCGAGCGACTGGAAGGACGGCTCGGTCAAGGGCCTCCGCGCCAAGAGCGGCCTGATCTTCGACCTTGCGTGGAAGGACGGCAAGCTCGCCTCCTGGCACGTCACGGGCGACGCCTCAACGGCCGAAATCTGGTATCAAGGGAAAAGGCTTTCCTGAATAACTTACGTAAATGGTGCTGTTCTGTACGAACAGCCCCATTTTTATGCCGATTTTGATGTCAGATTTTGTCATTTTTTTCATAGAAATATTAATCGCAGATTGTAAAATGAAGTTGCAATAGTAAAAAAGAATCCACAGCGAAGATTC
>JAKSPX010000307.1 GCA_024404415.1 Clostridia bacterium
AAAGGCGGAGGGCGTTTTCACCGACGACACGCAGGGCTATAGGGCGGCGGGCGGAAAGGGCTTCCTCACCGATGGGGACGAGGAAAACTACAAGCTCACCACACCCAGGGATATGGAAAGGAAGGAGACTATGTCTCTTCGTATCGGGCACGGCTACGATGCCCATAGATTTAAGGAAGGCAGAAAAATGATCCTCTGCGGCGTGACGCTCGACACGCCCTACGGCATGGACGGCGTCAGCGACGCCGACGTGCCGGTGCACGCCCTGATGGACGCGCTTCTCGGCGCGGCGGGCGAGCGGGACATCGGCTATCATTTCCCGCCGAAGGACGAAGCCTACCGCGGCATTTCCAGCATGATCCTCCTTGAAAGAACGCTCGGGATCGTAAAAGAAGCCGGTTTCCGGCCTGCTTCGGCGGATATCACCATCATTGCCGAGCAGCCAAAGCTCTCAAAATATATTCCCGCCATGCGCGATGAGTTGAGTCAGGCAGTCGGCTGCCCGGTGAACGTCAAGGCCACCACCGAGGAGGGCATGGGCTTCACCGGCGCGAAGGAGGGCCTCGCGGCGCACGCCGTGGTGCTTCTGGAGGGGGCGGAAAAATGAAGATCTACCCGATGAAGACCGAGCCGGTGATCACGGAACACGTCTGGGGCGGAAAAAAGCTTGCCCAGTTCTACAACAAAGGCATCAAGGATGGAAAGCTCGGCAAGAGTCTGGAGCTTTCCGGCTCGGTGCTCATTGCCGAAGGCCCCATGGAAGGGCTGACGGTCAACCAGCTCGCGGCGCGCTATCCGGATGAATTCATGGGCAAGGACATCAGGATGTTCCCCTACGCCGTGAGGCTTGAGGACACCTCTGCCCGCCGCACCCCGCGCGTCCACCCGGACGAGCGCGGCGCATCGGGGATGCGCGGCCACTATGAAATGCTGGTCATCCTCTCTGCTGAGACCGACGCGGGCATCTACGCGGGGCTCCGCGAAACGCTGGACGAGGAGACCTTCCTCCGCCGCGCGGACGACGGCACCCTGACGCAGGACATGTTTTTCTACGCCGCCAAGAAGGACGACATTTTCCTCATCCCCGGCGGTCTTCTCCACGCGCTCGGCGGCGGCATCACGGCTCTGGTCATCTCGGTCGGCGTCGACGAGCAGTATAAGACCGACGAGGGGGACACCTCCCGCACATGGGGATATATTTCGCGCGAGATGCGCGGCACCAAGTTCATCGGCGGCGAGGTCGCCTTCCCGGGCGGAAGCCTTTGCGAGGTGGACTACGCCGGACACATGAAGGTCACCCGTGTCCGCCTCGACGGCAAACGGGAAGAGGGGAGCACGGGCGGATTCCGTTCGGTCTTCTTCACCGAGGGCTCCGGCGTCATCACGGCGGGCGGAGAAGCGCGGACATTCAAAGCGGGCGACACCTTTGTTCTCGCCGCGGAGGCCGAGGGCTTCACCGTGGAGGGCAGGACCACCTATTACCTTTTGGGCTAACTTCATATTCCAAGCGGGGGCGTCTGCCCCCGCTTTGTTTATTGCATTTTTTCATGGATTGTGGTAAACTTATGTTTATCAAGTAAGCAAGGAGAACACCGTGGATCAGCCTATCAGAGAAGAAGAGGACGCCATCCGCATCGTCGGGGCGCGCCAGAACAACCTTAAAAATATATCGCTTTCCATTCCGCACGGCAAGCTGACCGTCGTGACGGGCGTTTCCGGCTCGGGCAAATCGTCTCTCGCCTTCGACACTGTCTATGCCGAGGGGCAGATGCGCTATGTCGAGTCTCTTTCTCCATACGCCCGTCAGTTTTTGGGCCAGCGCGGCCGCCCGTCGGTGGATTCCATAGAAGGGCTTTCGCCCGCCATCGCCATCGAGCAGAAATCCACCAACGCCAACCCGCGCTCTACGGTTGGCACCGTCACCGAGATCTACGACTATCTGCGCCTCCTCTGGGCGCGCATCGGCATTCCCCACTGCCCGAAATGCGGCAGGGAGATCAAAAGGCAGTCGGTGGACCAGATCGCCGACCGCATCATGGAACTCGGGGAGGGGACCCGCATCCAGATCCTCGCCCCGATGGTACACGGCAAGAGGGGCGAGCACAAGCAGCTCCTGGAACGCCTCAAAAAGGACGGCTTCGTCCGCGTGAGAGTCGACGGGGCGGTCTACGACACCTCCGAGGAGATCACGCTTGACAAAAACACCCGCCATTCCATTGAAGCCATCGTCGACCGCGTGGCGGTGAGGGAGGAAAATCTTCTGCGCATCACCGGGTCGGTGGAGATGGCGCTTGGCCTTTCCGACGGGCTGGTCATCGTCCACAAGCCGGAGGACGATTCCGAGGAGATGTTTTCCTCCTCCTACGCCTGCCCGGAGTGCGGCATTTCGCTCCCCGAGCTTGCGCCGCGCGTGTTTTCATTCAATAACCCCTACGGCTCCTGCCGCACCTGCTCCGGCCTCGGCTTCTTCATGAAGATCGACCCGGAAATGATCATTGCCGACCGCCATCTCTCACTTGCCAAGGGCGCCATTGCGGCCAGCGGCTGGCGAAGCGCCATGGAGGGTAATCTGAGCTGGGCTTATTATAAGGCTATCGGCGATAAATACGGCTTCACGGTCAATACCCCGCTTGAGGATATCCCGGAAGCGGGCATTCACGATATTTTATACGGCACCGGCGAGGAAAAGCTCGACCTCACGTACAGCAACTACGGCGCCGAGCGGCACGTCTCCAAGCCCTTTGA
>JAKSPX010000308.1 GCA_024404415.1 Clostridia bacterium
ATAAAGAGCATGGCGATGAGGATGACCGGGAAGACCTCCTCAGATACCACCAGCTCCAAAAGGAACACGGCGGGGAGGATGATGGTGATGGAGGTGATCGGCAGGCCATAATAGACCTTGACGGTCGGCTCTTCCATCATCTGTCGGTTCATTTCCATGACGTTATAGTAAGAGAGGCGGATCACCGAACAGATGCAATAGAAGCTTATGGCGATGCACCCGATGTACCCGCGCACGCCGAGCAGATAGCAGATGACCGCCGGGAGTGCGCCGAAGGCCACCACGTCGCAGATGGAATCGAGCTGTACACCGAAGGAACGCTCGTCGTCGGTGCGGTTTCTCGTGGTGCGTGCCACCTCGCCGTCAAACGCGTCGCAGAGACCGGAAAAGGCCAGACATAAGATAGAGATCTTAAAGCGCCCGTCGATGGCCTGCGTCATGCCGAAGACCGATGAGACGAGGCTCAGAAGCGTCAATACCAGTGTGTAGTCGTAAAACCCGATCATAGGATCGCCCCTTTCAGAAAATCATTTTAATAATACCACAATTCTGAATATTTTTCAAGAGCGATCTCATTTGATAAATGACATAATTCCGATAAAAAGCGGCATCCCTCAGCGAGAGATGCCGTTTTTTCAGTTTTCCGGGGCCGGTTCGCCCTTGCTGATCGTGAGGACGGGACGGTCGTCCGCGCTTGTGAGGCGGTAGACGTAGTCACCCTCGGTCCAGACAGTTTCGCCGTTCTGTGTGACGGCTTCGGCGTTGAGCTTGGTCACCGCCTCGGCAATCTCCTCAAGCGTAAAGCCCTCGTCAAAGGAGAGGGTAATGCTCCCGAGATTGCCTTCCTCGTCAAAGGAATAGCGGGAGGAGCCGGAGAAGCCCGCGTAACGGTCGGTGTAGCGAAGAGAAGAGTCGTCTTCGTCCTCATTGGTAGAAACGTCGCCGTTGCCGCGCGCATTCATGATCTCCTCGCGCGTCTTGCCGAAGAAATCCGAAAAGAGGGTGTCCTCAGTGTCGGTGTCGGTCTCCGTTTGCGACTCGCTCTGTGAGTCGTTATCCTGAATGGGGGCGGTCTCCGATTCGCTCTGGGGCGTGGTCTCGCTTTCGGTCATGCTTTCACTCCCGGTATCGGTCATGCTCTCGCTTTCGGTGTCGGTGGAGGTGTCCTTGATGACGCCGTTCCGCGCGCATCCGAAGAGAGTCGTGAGCAGGATGACCGGAACGAGAATGAAGGAAAATGCTTTCAACATATTCTCGCCTTTCTTTCCTTTCAGCGCTCGCTTCAAAATAGAAGCTCGCGATGTAGTATTGCTCATGAAAGGCGATTTATGCGCAATTTACAGATTTTTCAGAATTTCAAGGAGATAATCGTAGGTGCGCCTGACGGAGGCGATGTCCAGCTTTTCGCGCGAGGTGTGGATGTCGAGGATGTCCGGGCCGATGGATACGGCGTCGAGATCTTGGATGCGGTCGGAGAAGATGCCGCATTCGAGTCCCGCGTGGCTAGCCTCGACCACCGGCTTTTTGCCGTATAGCTTTTCAAAAGCTTTGACCATCACGTCGCGCAGGCGGGATTCCTTGCGGAACTCCCAGGCCGGGTAGTGTCCGTAGTCGGCGTAGCTCCCGCCGAAGGCCGAGGAAGTCTCCTCGAGCTTTTTCATCAGGTCAAGCTTAGCCTGATTGACCGAGCTTCTCACGGCGAAGGAGGCCTTGATGCCGTCAACGGAAGAGGTGAGAATGCCGAGGTTGAGGGAGGTCTCCACCAGGTCGGGGAGATCCTCGCACATGGCCTGCACGCCGTTGGGGACGGTCGTCAGAAGACCGAGGATGCGCGCGGAATCTTCTTCGGAGAAGGCCTTTTCCTGCTTCCCGGCGTTTTCGATGCGGATCATGAGACCCGGGTCGGTCTCCACGCGGTTTTCACGGACAAAAGCTTCCGCGGCGCTATTCAGGTCGGCGTCGATGGAGATGACAGCGGAGGCTTCGCGCGGGATGGCGTTATCCTTGCTGCCGCCGGCGATGGAGACAATCCTCATGGCGGGGAGGGTCTTGAGGAAACGCGCAAGCATGATGTTGGCGTTCTGGAGGCCCTTGTTGATCTCGGTGCCGGAATGGCCGCCCGCAAGCCCGCTGAGGGTCACACGGATGCAATCCTTATTCAGAGGGAGGCTAACAAGCGCGAGAGAAAGCTCGGAGCGCGCGCCGCCCGCACAGCTCACGGTGAGGATGCCCTCGGCTTCGGAATCGACGTTGATGAGCGTTTTGCCCGCAAGCTTCTTTACGTCCAGCCCCTCTGCGCCGAACATACCCGTCTCCTCGTCGGTGGTGAAGAGGGCTTCGAGCGGCGGATGCGGAATGGAATCATCCTCCAGAATGGCCAGCGCCATGGCGACCGCGAGGCCGCCGTCGCCACCGAGGGCAGTGCCCCTGGCGAAGACGTAGTTCTCGTCGGGCGCAAGCACGAGGCCGTCTTTTTCCATGTCGATGGCGGCGTCGGGGTCTTTTTCGCACACCATGTCGAGATGCCCCTGCAGGATTACGGTCGGGTGATCCTCGTAACCAACGGATGCCGGTTTACGGATGATGACGTTGTTCCATTCGTCCTGTTCATAGGAAAAACCGTGTTCTTTGGCGAAAAGGACGCAGTGGTCGCTGATTTTCTTGGTGTTTCCCGATCCGTGGGGGATGGCGGTCAGCGCTTCAAAATGATGAAATACCCGTGCGGGCGAGAGGTCTTCTAAAA
>JAKSPX010000309.1 GCA_024404415.1 Clostridia bacterium
CCCTTGTTGGTCTCGTAGCCGATCTCCATCGACTGGGCAAGGTCGGTCCAGATCTGGATATCGTGAAAGACGATATTATCGGTGGAAGCCGCATAATTCTTGACCACCAGCGAGTCGTCCCACGAGCGGACAAAGACGTCGCTCACGTCGAAATTGACGCAGGATTGGAGCGTGATGCCGTCGCCGTTGGCGCGTGAGGAGATGATGGCGATATTTTTGATGGTGACGTCGTTCGAGGAATAGCCCTGCACGCACCAGCCGTTCGGGTTGAGGATCAGGATCCCTTCGAGGGAGACGTTTTTCGACTGGGAGATGTCTACCGGGATCCTGACGACGCGATTATTCGCATCTCCTCCGTAAAGCGAGCCGTCGATGATGCCGCGGCCGAGGATCTTCACGTTTTCTTTATTCTCTACACGGATATTCCCGTGGACGACCGCGCCGCCCGCGAGGTAAAGAGTCTGACCCGATTGGAGGTCGATAACGCCCGCGTCATGTTCGCCGGGACCGTAATAGACCACGTCGTCCGAGCCTTCCTCATAAGTCTCGGTCTCGGGGTAAGAGGTGAAGAAGTGCATGGCGCGCTCCGGCGCGTCGTTGAAGACAAGGGAATAGTCGCCCGGCTGATCCAGCGTGAAGGTGATCTTGCCGTTTTCAAGCACCGGGGTGATGTTCGCGGGAGAGGGGCGCAGCTCGACTGAGGTGACCTCCCGCTTGGAGACCTCCACCTCGACATGAACGACGCCGTCAAAATCGAAATACACCACCGGCGTGCGGGACTGGTTGGGGGTGGCGACCGAGTCGGCGTGGGAATTGGAGACGTTGGTCTCGTAGACCGGGGTCTCGTGCCCGTTGACCGCGCATTTTACCCACGGCGAGAGCGCGAGCTCCATCGGGCGCGCGTTTTCGCTTCCGACCGACATTTCAAGGTCGGAGGCGACGTGCATGCTCTTCGGCGCTTCCCAGATAGTGAGCTTGGTGTTCTTCTCCTTCCCTGCTTCAATGGCGAAGCGGGCGGAGAAAAACGCTGCTGCAGCGCCGATCAATAAGGCTGCCGCGGCGAGGATAATGCTGAGCTTAGCCTTTTTCATGTTGACCCTTCTTTATATAAATTTTCTTATTTGCAGTATACTCATTCACGCGTTCCGTACACGATATGGAGTCACATCCACCCGAATGTCTTGAGGATAAAGACGCCGATGAACATGGTGGCGATGGAAAGCGCCGTGGTGGAGACGACAAGCTGTCCCGCCAGTTCTCCGTCGCCGTTCATCTGTGCCGCCATGGGATAAGAGGAGATGGCGACCGGGGCGGCGAATTCCACAAAGAGGACGCAGAGTTCCGGCCCGCGGAAGCCGATGAGGATAGCCGCGGCGAGGGCGACCAGCGGCGTGATGACGTTGCGCATGGCGGTGCCGAAGGCGATCTAGCCGATGCTCTTGCCGAAAGCCTTGAATTCAAAGTTGCCGCCGAGCGACAGAAGCGCGAGCGGCGTGGCCATTTTGCCGAGGCTCGAGAGGGTGTTATCCATTAGCGTCGGCATGGAAAGCCCGGTGAGGCTGAAAAGCACGCCGAGCGCCGCCGCGATGATGAGCGGATTTTTGACGATGTTCAGAAGCAGCTTTTTGACGCTCAATTTCTGCGTTCCGCCGGAGAAGGCCGCGAGGATGATGACGGCGGCGACGTTATAGACGATGACGACGACCGGGAGCATGCCCGCCGTGACGCCGGTCCCCTTTTCCCCAAAGAGGTTTTCCACGATGGGGAGACCTATGTAGACGAAGTTGGAGCGCACCGCGCACTGCAAAAGTACGCCTCTCTTGGCCGGTTCCTTGGTGGAAAGGAGCACCGGCACAAGGCTGAACGCCGTGATGCCGAGGAAGAGCGCCACTCCCCAGAAGGAGAGCCAGCCGTTGATGGAATCACGGATGCCCGCCGAGACGATGCTGGTGAAAATGGAAATAGGCAGAATGAGCTGGAAGCAGAGCTTATTGGCGATCTCGTTGAATTCCTTGGTCGTCACGCCGATATGGCGTAGGATATACCCCAGCGCCATGATGATGAAAAGCGGGAATACCACGTTCATGGAAATGATCAGGTTTTCCGTCATCTTTTGATCACCAGATCCTCTCTTTTCATTCGGATGATTTTCCCTTCATCCGCCGCCTCGCGCGCCGAAAGCGCCACACGGGTGGATAAAAAGGCGCGGGAAGCAAGCGCATCGGCTTCTCCCCTTGCGCGCTTTTCAAGGAAGTCGATAAAGCAGTTGCCCGCAGGAAGAAGCGGGAGCTCACGCTTGGATTCTTTCCCTTCGTAATAGACCTTGCCGTCCATCGCTTCGAGCATACCCTTGGTGCCGGTCAGGCGGAGGCGGTCGTCGTCGTGCCTTGCGGCTCCGACGGGGCGGAAATAATCGGCCGTGACCGTGGCGGCCGCGCCGTTTTCAAACTGCGTGAGGATGGCCGCGCTGACCTCAAGATCGCCGTAGCCCGCATTATCTTTCGTGCTGTGGGAAGCCATGACGCTTTCGGGCAGGCCGCCGAATTCCAGCGCCCAATCCAGCGCGTGAATGGCGACCCACGGGATGAGGCCGCCGAATTTCGCCCGTTCCCGGAAGAAATCCGGGCGGGTGCCGAGTTTATAGCTCTTCTGGCCGTGGATGAGGCGGACGTCGCCGATGTACCCCTCCTCCACCGCTTTTTTCATGGTGGGATACCACGGGTCGAAGGCGATGCCAACCAG
>JAKSPX010000031.1 GCA_024404415.1 Clostridia bacterium
GCGAGGGGCGGAACGAATATAACGAAAGCATCGCCCCGGAAAGTGCGGATGCGCGCACCATGGGCATGAGCACCATGATCGTGGCGCGTGAATACCCCGAAGAGCGCATCTTCGTCGCGCCGTCGTGGGCGAGAAAGATCACCGCAAAGGATCTCAACTACCGCACGCCCAACCTCCGCAGCTCCTCGGAAAACTTCTGGTACCTTGAGCTCGGCGGTATGCAGGACGCCATCGGCGACACCGAGGAGGTGCGCGACGAGCTTCTGAAGCTGGCTTACGGTATGTGGGATTACCTCAAGAACGATCCCGGGCAAAAGGAAAAGAACAAGAATTTCGACATCGACTGGATCGGCATCCTGCCGGGCAAGCGCGAATCGCGCCGCTACATCGGCGATTACGTGATGACCCAGCACGACGTGGAAGCCGAAGGCCGTTTTGACGACCTGATCGCCTACGGCGGTTGGACGATGGACGACCACCATCCGGGCGGCTTCGACGCGACCGACAATCCGCCGACCATTTTCCACCCGGCGCCCTCGCCCTACGGCATCCCCTACCGTTCGCTCTATTCCAAAACCGTCTCCAACCTCTTCTTCGCCGGGCGCAACATCTCGGTGACGCACACCGCCATGAGCTCCACCCGCGTGATGGCCACCTGCGCCCTTTTGGGGCAGGCTGTCGGCTCCGCCGCCGCTTTGGCCACGGCTTGCAAGACCTCGCCGCGCGGCGTTTATCAGGATCACGTCCGCGAGCTCCAAGAGATGCTGATGGATGACGACTGTTATCTCCCGTTCCACACCCGCTCAATCAACGAATTGACCCGGAACGCGGAACTGATTTCCGATATGGGTGACGCCGAGGCGCTCCGTTCGGGCGACGACCGTCCCATCGGAGAAAAGGATAACGGCGCGTGGGGCGAGATCGGCTGCTATGCGTCGTATCGTGTCGCAGACGATTCCATTTCCTCCGTCCGCCTGGTCTTCGATAGCGACCTCGACCGAAAGACCCTTCCCGAGGAGGAAGCCTCTCTCCGCCGCCCGATGTTCCACAATATGCTTCTCAAGCGTGAGGCCACCTATACGCCGAAAACGCTTGTGAAGGATTTCGACCTCACCTATAAGACCACCAAAGGAGAAAAGACCATCGAAGTTCGCGGCAACTATCAGAGACTTGTCCGCGTCGCACTCCCCGAAAAAGCATCGGAAGTCACGCTTCGTGTGCTCACCACCAACGGAAGCGAAAAAGTGCATATTTTTGCAATGGATATACAATAAGGAGGTCTCCCATGCGCGATATCGAACCCATCATTGAAAAGATCCGCCGTACCGTCGCCTCGCACCGCCTCGCCGACGAAGGCCGCTATACCCGCCGCCTGACCACGCTCCCCGAGGGAGAGGCCCCGGCCATCAACGAATACGGCGTTGCCGACGCGGCCAATATCCTCTATTCCATCGGTGATTTTTCGCCGTCACCGCTCTTCCGCAACGGTTTTGCCGACGCTTTGAAGTCGCTCCAGCACCGCGACACCGGTCTCTTCACCGAGCCGACCCACCACACCGTCCACACCACGGCGCACTGCTCCGCCGCGCTCGAGCTCTTTGACGAACGTCCGCTTCCGCCGAAGTCGCTTCTTCCCTACCTTGAAAAAGAAAAGCTCTATGAGCTTCTCGACTCCCTCGATTGGGTGACCAGCCCTTGGGACAATTCCCACATCGGCGCGGGCATCTACGTTTCCATGGTGCTTTCCGGCGTCGCCGGGCGCGACTGGGAAAACGATTACTTCGCCTGGCTCTGGGACAACGCCGACCCCGAGACCGGCCTCTGGCGCAAGGGCTGCATCTCCGCTCCCGGCAGCCGCCCGGTCTACGAGCACATGGCAGGCTCCTTCCACTATCTCTTCAATCACGAATATGCCGCGCGTCCCCTCCGTTACCCGGAAAAGATGATCGACACCGAGATCGATATGTACAAAAATCATGCCCTCTCCAGGAATTTCGGCCGCAACTGCGGCTTCCTCGAAATGGACTGGATCTACTGCCTGACCCGCGCGACCCGTCAGACCGGCTACCGCTTTGCCGAAGGGCGTGAGGTTCTCCGTGACTTTGCAAATATCTTCTTTGATTACCTCGACGCAGCCGATCCCGAAAAGGATGCCTCGTTTGATGACCTTCACATGCTCTTCGGCGCGGTTTGCTCCATCGCCGAGCTTTACCGCGCGCTCCCGGGCGAATTCTCTGCCGCCAAGCCGCCGAAGCTCGTCCTCGACCGCCGCCCCTTCATTTAAGCTATGAAATTTACGTTTTTAGGTACCTGCGCCGGCACAGAGCCGCTTCCCGGCGCACACCACACCTCCTTCGCAGTTGAAAGCGGCGAAAGCCTCTATTTCTTCGACGCGGGCGAGAACTGCTCCTACACGGCGCACCTTGCGGGCGTTGACCTTCTCAAGCTCCGCGCAGTCTTCATCTCCCACACCCACATGGATCACATCGGCGGCCTCGCCAACCTTTTCTGGACGGTGAGAAAGCTGGAATGGGTGAAGAAAACCCGGAATGCCTTTGATCCCGTCACCTTGAAGATCCCGATCCTCGATACCTTTGAAGGCGTCTGGAAGCTATTGCGCAACAGCGAGGGCAATTTTGAGAACAGTTACACGATCTCAGCCTCCCGCACGGAAGAAGGGCTCTGCTACGAAGACGACACCATCGCGGTGACCGCCGTGCCTAACCGCCACCTCGCGCCGCTCCCCGACGGCACGCCGATCTCCTATTCCTACCGCTTCACCGCAGAGGGCAAGACCGTCGTCTTCTCCGGCGACGTGAAGGATATGACCGATCTCTGCCCGCTCTTTGACGTGCCGGTCGACCTGCTTTTGATCGAAACGGGACACCACACGGTGGAAAAGGTCTGTAATCAGCTCTCCGAAAACGGGCTTCATCCGAAAATGCTCTATTTCCTCCACAACGGCCGGGCGCTCCTCGACGACATGGAGGGAAGCGAGGCGACCGCCAAACGCCTCTTCGGTGAAAAGGCGCACATCCTCCGCGACGCGGAGACTCTGGAACTCTGAGTAATGCAAAAATAAATATAAGGAGAAAATAACAATGGAAAAGAAAATTCGCATCGGTATCATCGGCACCGGCGGCATCGCCCACGCCCACATGCGCGCTTACGCCCAGCTTCCCAACGTGGAAGTCGTCGCGGGTGCGGATATCATCCCCGGCAAGGCAAGAGACTTCTTTGACGAATTCAATATGCCGAATGCCCTCGCCTTTGAAAGCGCGGAAGAGATGCTCAAGTCGGTCGAATTAGACGGCGTCAGCGTCTGCACCTACAACCAGGCTCACGCCGAATGCGCCGTCGCCGCCCTCGAAGCCGGGCTTTACGTCCTGCTTGAGAAGCCGATGTGCGTCACCATGGAGCAAACCGCCGAGATCATGCGTGCCGAAAAGAAGAGCGGCAAGTTCGTCACCGTCGGCTTCCAGCCGCGTTACGACCCCAACTCCAAGAAGATCAAAGAGATCGTCTCCTCCGGCGTTCTCGGCAACATCTACTATGTCCAGACCGGCGGCGGCCGCAGACGCGGCATCCCCGGCAGAACCTTCATTGAAAAGAAGACCGCGGGCTTTGGCGCTCTGGCTGACATCGGCTGCTACGGCCTCGATATGCCCCTCAATTCCCTCGGTTATCCCAAGCCCCTGACCGTTTCGGCCTCCGCTTTCAACAAGTTCGGCACCAGCCCGGAATACAATCCCGATGACTACAAGCGCTTCGACGTGGACGACTTCTCCGTCGCTCTCATCCGCCTCGAAGGCGGCATCACCCTCGACTTCCGTATGTCCTGGGCCATGCACATGGACACCACCGGCGCGACCTTCTTCCTTGGCGACAAGGCAGGCTTCAAGGTCATGCCCGCCAACCCGGAAAAGCTCTGGGGCGGCGCGTGGGACGGCACGGTCGGCCCGATGACCCTCTTCCACGATTCCTTCGGCATCCCGACCTCCACCCCCATCCCCTACATCCAGCACAACGTCAACCTCTTCCTCGAAAAGGTCAGAGCTTTCGTCAACGCCATTGAGACCGACGGCCCGGCGCCCATCCCGACCAGCGAGATCATCTACAACCAGGCCATCATCAGCGGCATCCTCGAATCCTCCGAGACCGGCCACGAGGTCGAGATCGTCCTCCCGAAGATCTGATGATCCATCTTGTCCTGGTTGAGCCGGAGATCCCGCAAAACACCGGCAACATCGCCCGCACCTGCGCGGTTTCGGGCTCGGTCCTGCATCTGGTCGGCCCGCTCGGCTTCCAGATCGACGACACCAAATTAAAGCGCGCGGGGCTTGACTACTGGGACCTTCTCGACATCCGCAGATATGAAAATATCGATGAGTATTTCGAGAAAAATCCCTCGCCCGACCTGTGGCTGGCCACCACGCGCGGTGCAAAGCCCCACACCGAGGGGCAGTTCCGCGACGGCTGCCACATCCTTCTGGGCAAGGAGACCGCCGGGCTGCCGCAATGGCTGGTGGACAAATACCCCGACCGCTGCCTCCGCATCCCGCAGATTCCAAACGCCCACGCGCGGTGTTTGAATCTTTCCAACGCCGCCGCCGTTTTCTGCTACGAAGCGCTCCGGCAGATCGGTTTCCCCGACATGAAATAACGCTCTTTCTTCTGCCGCCGGATCTCTCCGGCGGCAGAAGGTATACTTGATATTACATATTTATACAGTTTGGAGGGCATCATGGTACGCTCCGATTATACTTTTTCCAACTCCGCCGAAGAGATCCTGCGCATGGTCAGACGCGACCCTGCTTACGCTTCTATCCTTCGCGAAGCCGAAGATAACACCCGCTTCGCCGTAGAGCATTTCCACGACGACTTTTCCCGCATTGCCGGCTGGGGCCACAACTTCGTCTGCCCGGACTGCGCCTCGCAGCTCATCTTTGACCCGGCGATGGCCTATCCGCCCGAAAAGCCCTTTGTCTGTCCGCACTGCGGCAAAGAGGCCGTCGGCAAGGATCTGGACGAGGCATGGGTCTACTATTACCGCTATCACTTCGGTTCCACCCTCTCCGACGCCGCCCTCTGCGCCCTTTTAGGTGATGAAAAAGCGCTGGATTTCCTCATTTCCTACATTGATTTCTACGCCGCGCACTATGAAGAGTTCCCCGTCCACGGTGACCACGCCGGGAAGGGCAAAATCATGGGGCAGTCTCTTGACGAGGCGGTCTGGGGTATCCAGCTTCTTTACGCCATGAAGATCGTCGAGGAGCTTCTGCCCGATGAGAAAAAAGCGGGCTGGCTTGAAAAGCTTTTCCGCCCGATGTGCACTCTTCTCGCGCCGCAGTCCAACCGGATCCACAACATCCCCACCTGGCAGCGCGCCTTCATCGGCATAGTCGGCCTCTATTTTGACGACGACGCGCTTTTGCACGATGCAATGGACGGCGACTTCGGCCTACGCCGACAGATCGCCTGCGGCTTCACCAAGGACGGCATGTGGCGTGAGTGCTCGCTGGGGTATCATTACTACACCGTCGAGGCTCTGACCGATTTCTTCTCCTTCTACGCCTTGAAAGCGCCGAACGATCCGCTTTTCGGCATTTTTGAGAAGATGTATACCGCGCCTCTCGCCCTTTCCTACGACGGCTTCACCCTCCCGGCGCTCAACGACGGCTGGTACCCGCAGAGCGTCAGCGCGCTGGTATTGCGCGCCGCGCGGCTCTCCTCCGATCCCGCCATCGCCGATCAGGTCGCATCCCTCCGCCGCCGTGTCCCCGAAAGGCTTCTCACGCTTTCCGCACTTCTCTACGCGGTCCCCGAAAAGACCCTCACGCTCTATCAGGACACCAACCTCGCCATCTTCCGCGCCCCGGTCTTCGCCATTCTGAAAAGCGGCGTGCTGGAAGCCAGCCACATGCACCACGACTACCTTTCGATTTCGCTCCCGCCGTTTTCGGATGACCTCGGCACGCCGGGCTACGGCCACGTCCTGACGCCCGCGTGGTACCGCCCCGGCGCGAGCCACGATCTGGTGACGGTGGATCAGGAGGTCACGGGCGATGTTATCCCCTCCCGTATCGAAGCGATCCCCGGCGGTGCACGTGCCGTGATCGAAAGCGGAGCGTGGAAAGGCCTCACCCACGCTGAGCGCTCCCTCACCGAGGAAGACGGCACGCTGGCTGACCGCTCTTTCTACGAAAGTGAGGAGGAGCACACCTTCGACTGGATCTTCCACTCCCTCGGTGAGGCCTCCTTCTCCTCAGCCCTCACGCCCTGCGCTCCGCTCGGGGAGGAAAACGGCTACCGCTTCTTCACGAACGTCCAAAAGGCGGCTTCCGCCCCCTCGTTCAAGGCAGAATTCACTTTAAACGGAAGGACGCTGTCGCTGGAGATCCCGGATGCAGATGGTCTGGAGATCTATGTTGCCAACTCCCCCGCCAACCCCGCCGATATCCTCCGGCACACCGTTATTCTCCGCAAACGCGGAAAAAGTGCCCGTTTCTTCGCAAAATTCCGCGTCCTTTGACGTGCCTCCTTTCCCCGCACGAAATAATTTTGCATAAATCTGATAATTTATCCTCTTTTTGTGTATTTGTAGCTTGATTTATTGGAGAAAATACGCTATAATACACATTGATCCCGATTGGGGGTCAAAAGTATTACATGAAAGGAATCGATATATGAACTACAGTAAAAAGACCATAGAAGACATCAATGTCTCCGGTAAAAAAGTGCTCGTCCGCTGCGACTTTAACGTCCCGATGAAGAACGGCGTTATCACCTCCGATAAGCGCATCGTCGGTGCGATCCCCACCATCAAATACCTCGTTGACAACGGCGCCGCCGTCATCCTCTGCTCCCACCTCGGCAAGCCGCACAACGTCTTCAACGAAAAGCTGAAGCTCAACAAGAAGGAAAAGGCCGCCATCGAAGCTCTCCCCGCCGAAGAGCAGGAAGCCGCCACCGCCGCCGCCATCGAAAAGGCGAAGAAGGATGTCAAGAAGCTCTCTCTGGCTCCTGTCGCTGAAAAGATCACCGAACTGACCGGCATTCCGGTCGCCATGGCTGCCGATGTTATCGGCGAAGACGCCAAGGCGAAGGCCGCTGCCCTCAAGCCGGGCGAAGTCATGCTTCTTGAAAACGTCCGCTTCCACGCTGAAGAAGAAAAGAACGCCCCCGAATTCGCGAAGGCTCTTGCCGATCTCGCTGAGATCTACGTCAACGATGCTTTCGGCACCGCTCACCGCGCTCACGCCTCCACCGCCGGTGTCGCCGATTACCTGCCCGCTGTCTGCGGCTACCTGATCGGCAAAGAAGTCGGCGTCATGGGCAAGGCTCTTGAAGATCCGGCCCGTCCGTTCGTGGCTATCCTCGGCGGCGCGAAGGTCTCCGACAAGCTCAACGTCATCAACAACCTCCTCACCAAGGTCGACACCCTCATCATCGGCGGCGGCATGGCTTACACCTTCCTCGCCTCTCAGGGCAAGAGCATCGGCACCTCCCTCTTCGACGCTGAAAAGGTCGATTACTGCCGTGACATGATGGCTAAGGCCGCTGAAAAGGGAGTTAAGCTCCTTCTCCCGATCGACACCGTCATCACCGCTTCCTTCCCGGATCCGATCGACGCTCCTGTCGACACCAAGGTCGTCACCGCCGGTGAGATTCCTGCCGACATGATGGGCATGGATATCGGTCCCGCAACCCGCGAACTCTTCGCCTCCGCCATCAAGGACGCCAAGACGGTCGTCTGGAATGGTCCTATGGGCGTTTTTGAAAACCCGACCCTCGCTGCCGGCACCAACGCTGTCGCGGCGGCTCTGGCTGATTCCGAGTGCATCTCCATCGTCGGCGGCGGTGACTCCGCGGCGGCTTGCGAACAGCTCGGTTATGCCGATAGAATTACGCATATCAGCACCGGCGGCGGCGCTTCCCTTGAGTTCCTCGAAGGTCTCGAACTCCCGGGCATTGCCTGCCTCCAGGATAAATAATTAAATCAGCCACAGAAGGAAAGGAAACTGAATCATGAATCGCAGATATCGCAAGACCGTTATCGCCGGCAACTGGAAAATGAACAAGACCCCGGCGGAAGCCAAGGCCCTCATCAACGAGATCAAGGAAACCGTCGGCAAGGTGAAGTGGTGTGACGTTATCGTCTGTGTCCCGTTCGTGGACATCCCCACCGCTGTCAAGGCCTGCAAGGGCGCGAAGATCTCCGTCGGTGCGCAGAACATCCACTTCGAGCCGAAGGGTGCTTACACCGGTGAAATCTCCGCCGATATGCTCAAAGAGCTCGGCGTCAAGTACGTCATCGTCGGCCACAGCGAAAGAAGACAGTATTTCGCCGAAACCAACGAGACCGTCAACAAGAAGGTCCACACCGTCCTCAACGCCGGTATGCAGCCCATCATCTGCGTCGGCGAATCCCTTGAGCAGCGCGAGCAGGGCGTGACCTCCTCCATCATCGAGACTCAGGTCAAGATCGCTCTCAACGGTGTCCAGAAGGAACAGATGAGAAAGATCATCATCGCCTACGAACCCATCTGGGCGATCGGCACCGGCAAGACCGCGACCGCTGAACAGGCCGCCGAAGTCTGCACCGGCATCCGCGAGATCATCCGCTCCCTCTACGGCGCAAGAGTTGCCCGTTCCGTTTCCATCCAGTACGGCGGTTCCATGAACGCGAAGAATGCTGCCGAGCTTCTCGCGCAAAACGATATCGACGGCGGTCTCATCGGCGGCGCTTCCCTGAAGGCTCCCGACTTTGCCGCGATCATCAACGCTGCCAACCAGTAAGACATATCCTCATCATCCCTTTCGGCAGCCCCGAAAGGGATGATTTTATTTTTGGAGGCACTTTATGACCACCCCGAATGCCCTGATCCTGGCAAAAATCAAGGACGATCCGTCGTATGACGCGAAAATTCTCTCTCTTTTCAAGACTTGTCCGCATATAACCCTCGAAAACAAGGGCAAAATAGAGATGGATGTATTCAAGGATTACGCCCAGGTCATTCGTCTGCACATTTTCGAGGCCGCTGACCGCTCCTTCTTCCGCAAGCGGCACAGTGCGGTCAAATCCATCCGCATCATGAGCGACAGCATTGTCGACGAGTGTTTCCAGAAGCAATCCGATTTCATCACGGCACACTTTATTGAAAAGATCGACACCTATTCCTCGCCCTTGGAGGAATACAACCGCGCCGTCTATGAGATGTGCGCCAACGTCTCCGAGGCACTGACCGGAAGCGGCGGCATCGCCATCTTCTGCCTTCTGGTCAACGCCCAGTATCACCTCTTCCTGGCCGGTACCGAGGCGGAGCTCGCCGACGGCACGCTGGATGACGTGATCCCCACGGTGCTGGATCTGATGGGTATTGCCAAGCCGGACGAAATGAAGGGTACGTCCCTCATCATTTGACGTCGCCCGGCGGATGAAAACCCTTTCTTTGCTCCGTCCGAGCGAAGAAAGGGTCTTTTTATGCTCAAATCTCTCTACGTTCACGAGATCCGCGGCGGAATGCTCCTGGATTCCCGCGGAGATCCCACCGTGCGCGCCTCCGTCACGCTGGATGACGGCGAATTTCTCGTCACGGGCGAAGCCTCCGCGCCTTCGGGCGCGTCGACCGGGAAATATGAAGCCCACGAACTACGCGACAACGCCCCGGCCTACGGTAAGAAAGGTGTCACCCAGGCCCTTGCCTCCATCCGCGAGATCGCGGAGGCCTTTGTCGGAAGCGCCTATACCTCTCAGGCAGCCTGGGATAAGGCGCTTTTGTCCCTTGACGGCAGTGAAAACAAGTCCCGCCTCGGCGCAAATGCCATCCTCCCGGTCTCGCTCGCTGCGGCACGGGCCGCCGCGGAATCCTCAGAGCTTCCTTTATACCGTTTTCTCGGCGGCGAAGGCGTCGGGACGCTGCCTGTGCCCATGCTGAACGTCATCAACGGCGGCGCACACGCCAAAAACAACGTCGATATTCAGGAATTCATGCTGCTCCCGGTCGGCGCACCGTCTTTTTCCGAAGCGCTCCGCTGGTCGTCGGAGGTCTACCACACCTTAAAGGGCATTCTGGAAGCACAGGGGTATTCCACCGGCGTTGGCGACGAGGGCGGATTTGCGCCCAACCTCAAGCGGGACGAGGACGCGCTCAGGTTACTGGTCTCCGCCATCGAGAGCGCCGGGTTTTCGCCGGGATACGATTTTCTTCTCGCCATCGACGCCGCCGTCTCGGATTGGTATGACCACGGCGAAAGCGCCTATTTCCTCCCGAAGGCGAAAAAGCGCATGACCCGGGAACAAATGGTGCGCTGGTGGAAAACGCTCGCCGAAAAATACCCGCTCATTTCCATCGAAGACGGCATGGGCGAGGACGATCACGACGGCTGGACGCGCCTGAAGCGCTCGCTCGGCTCCTCTCTTCTCCTCGTCGGCGCCGATTGCTTCGTCACCAACTCGGAACGCATCGAGAAACACGCC
>JAKSPX010000310.1 GCA_024404415.1 Clostridia bacterium
CGCCGACAACGAGACGGAAGAGGCGCTTCCGCTCCTCCGCCGCTTCTATCACCTCGGCTTCAATATCGAAGCCACCGCCGGCACAGCCGCCTACCTCAAATCCAACGGTATCCGCACCCACGTCCTGAAAAAGATCAGCGAGGACGAAAACGAGATCCCCGAATCCATCCGTCAGGGCCACATCGCCTACATCATCAACACCCGCGATATCTCGGCCCCCGATGGTGCTTCCGACGGTGCGCAGATCCGCCTCTGCGCTACCGAGAATAACGCCACCATCTTCACGAGCCTCGACACCGTCCGCGTGCTCCTCGACGTGCTCGAAGAGACCACCCTCACCATCTCCACCATCGACGCTTAAGCCGAAAGGCTATATCCGCCGCAGCAGATTTCATTGAAAGAATCAGGAGAAATATCATGCTCCAATCCATTTTCACCGTCGAAGAAAATTTCCCGCTGACAAGCTCCGTCTATCGGATGCGCCTCACGGGCGATACCTCGGCCATCACCGCCCCCGGGCAGTTCGTCAACCTCAAGCTGGATGGCTTCTACCTCCGCCGCCCCATTTCGGTCTCTGACGTGGAAGGGGACAGACTCACCATCATCTATAAGGTGGTGGGAAGCGGCACCGAAGCCATGAGCAAATTCCAAGGAGGGGAGAAGCTCGATCTTCTCACCGGCCTCGGAAACGGTTACGATCTCACCACAGCCGGAGATAAGCCGCTCTTGCTCGGCGGCGGGGTCGGCGTCCCGCCCCTCTATATGCTCGCCAAGGAGCTTCGCAAAATGGGCAGGGAAGTCGAGGTCGTACTGGGGTTCAACACCTCGCGCGAGATCTTTTACGAGGCGCAGTTCAACGCCCTCGGCTGCCGCACCGTGGTCGCCACGGCGGACGGGAGCTACGGCGTGAAGGGCTTCGTCACCGATGCGCTGCCCGAAGACTATTCGTATTTTTACGCCTGCGGCCCCGAGCCCATGCTCCGCGCGGTCTGGAAAGCGACCAAAACCAGCGGCCAGATGAGCTTTGAAGAGAGAATGGGCTGCGGCTTCGGCGCCTGCATGGGCTGCAGCTGCAAGACCCTCACCGGGTATAAGCGCATCTGCAAGGACGGCCCGGTCATGAGAAAGGAGGAGATCCTGTGGGAAAAATGAGCGTGAATCTCTGCGGCATCGAGCTTGATAATCCCGTCATCCCGGCTTCGGGGACCTTCGGCTACGGCTATGAATTCGCGGAGCTTTATGACATCAACATCCTCGGTACCTTCTCTTTCAAGGGAACGACCAGAGAACCCCGCTTCGGGAACCCCACCCCGCGCATCGCGGAGTGCACCGCGGGCATGATCAACGCCGTGGGACTCCAGAATCCCGGCGTGGAAAAGGTCATCTCCGAGGAGCTTCCCAAGCTCAAAAAGTGCTTTCACAAGCCGGTCATGGCCAATGTCAGCGGCTTCTCCATTGAAGATTACGCCTACACCTGCGAAAAGCTCGACAAAGAGGAGCAGGTCGGCTGGCTCGAGGTCAACGTGAGCTGCCCCAACGTCCACGGCGGCGGCATGGCCTTCGGCACCAACGCATCCTGCGCCGCGGAAGTGGTCAAGGCGGTCAAAAAGGTGACCACCAAGCCGGTCATCATCAAATTGTCCCCCAACGTCACCGACATCGTTGCTATCGCCAAAGCATGCGAGGAGGCGGGCGCGGACGGCATCAGCCTGGTCAATACGCTCCTCGGCATGCGCATCGACCTCAATAAGCGGAAGCCCGTCATCGCCAACACCATGGGCGGCTTTTCGGGCCCGGCCATCTTCCCGGTGGCCCTGCGCATGGTCTATCAGGTGGCCAACGCCGTAAAAGTCCCGGTGGTCGGCATCGGCGGCGTGGCTACGGCGGAAAACGTGCTCGAAATGATGATGGCGGGCGCGACGGCGGTCGAAGTCGGGGCGCAGAACCTCGTCGACCCCTTCGCTTCAAAGAAGATCGTCGAGGATATCCCGCGCGTCATGGAAAAATACAGGATCGAAAAACTCACCGACATTATAGGAATTATTGGAGGTTAAGCTATGGGAAAAGACGTCATCATCGCCTGCGATTTCAAAAGCGCAGAGGATACCTTCGCATTTCTCGATAAGTTCACGGGCAAAAAGCCCTTTTTGAAGATCGGCATGGAGCTTTATTACGCCGAAGGCCCGTCGATCGTCCGTGAGATCAAGCGCCGCGGGCACAAGATCTTCCTCGATCTCAAGCTCCACGACATTCCGAATACCGTTAAAAAGGCCATGGCCGCGCTTTCAAAGCTCGACGTGGACATGGTGAACCTTCACGCGGCGGGTACCAAGCGCATGATGGAAGCCGCCATTGAAGGTCTGACCCGACCCGACGGCACCCGCCCCGACGGCACCCGCCCGCTGCTTTTAGCAGTCACTCAGCTCACCTCCACCGATCAGGAGTCCATGGAGAATGACCTCTGGATTAAAGAGCCCATCAAGGAAGTCGTTTTGCATTACGCCGCGAACGCGAAGGACGCGGGTCTCGACGGCGTGGTCTGCTCGCCGCTGGAAGCAGGGGAGGTGCATGACCGCCTCGGGAAAGCATTCCTCACCGTCACCCCCGGCGTGCGATTCGCCGACGGCGACATTGGCGACCAGAAGAGAGTCATGACCCCGGCGGAAGCCAACCGCATCGGCGCGGCGTACATCGTCGCCG
>JAKSPX010000311.1 GCA_024404415.1 Clostridia bacterium
CTCGAACTCGCGGACGCGGAAGATGAAGTTGCCGGGCGTGATCTCGTTGCGGAAGGACTTACCGATCTGACCGATGCCGAAGGGCAGCTTCTTGCGCGAAGTGCGCTGGACGTTGGCGAAGTTGGTGAAGATGCCCTGCGCGGTCTCGGGGCGGAGGTACACGGTGTTCTTCGCGTCCTCGGTGACGCCCTGGAAGGTCTTGAACATCAGGTTGAACTGACGGATGTCGGTGAAGTTGTGCTTGCCGCAGGAGGGGCAGGGAATCTGGTGATCTTCAATAAACTGCTTCATCTCGGCCTGGGAGAAGGCGTCGATGGGCTTTTCGAGGGTGACGCCGTTAGCCTGCGTCCAGTCTTCGATGAGCTTATCCGCGCGGAAGCGCTCCTTGCACTCGCGGCAGTCCATCAGAGGATCGGAGAAGCCGCCGAGGTGGCCGGACGCGACCCAGGTCTGCGGGTTCATGAGGATGGCGGCGTCGAGGCCGACGTTATAGGGATTTTCCTGGACGAATTTCTTCCACCAGGCCTTTTTGATGTTGTTTTTCAGCTCCACGCCGAGGGGGCCGTAGTCCCAGGTGTTGGCGAGGCCGCCGTAGATCTCACTGCCGCTATAAACAAAGCCGCGGTTTTTGCAAAGGGCAACGATGGCGTCCATCGTCTTTTCGGTGTTTTTCAGCATTATTTATTCCTCCATATACTAAACAGGCGCAGAAAGCCTTTTCTCCGCATATTCAATATATTTTATACCATATCCTGCCCGTTTGTCAAGCGATACTTGCGCGTTTGAGCCGTCTTTTGTCACAGTCTTTCCTTCGGAGCTCTCTGGGAGCGGAGGGCGGTCGGGAGAAAGCCGGTCGCGCGGCGGAAATACTGGGAAAAATAGGCCGGATCTTCAAAGCCCGCCTGCCTCCCCACCTCCTCCACCGGGAGGTCGGTGTAGAGCAAAAGCTCGCTTGCCCGCCGGACGCGAAGGCGGAGAACGTACTGATGCAGGGGAAGCCCCGTCTGCTCCTTGACGACGGCGGAGATGTAATTGGGGTGGTAGTGGAACTGCCCGGCAAGGGAATGTGCGCTGAGCGGTTCCGAAAAGTGGGCGGCGATGTGGGAAAGGATCTCGCGCCTCACCCCGGCCCTCGCCGGTTCCCGCGCGGCGCGGTAAAGAAGGCACAAAAAGGCGGTGAGGAGGCCGCTGATGGAGGCGGTGTAACAGATCTCGCCGAAGGAAAACTCGCGTAAGATCGCGTCCAGCAGAGGCGAGGCTTCTTCGGTGACGCGCGAGAGCTCCGCGCCCTCGGAGAGGAAGCCCTCCTCAAAATTCACGCGCTCCCGGAGGCTTTCGGGGTCGAAGCTCTCGGGTGTGGCCAGCGGAAGCGCCGTCGGCGCGTTTTCTTCCCCCGGACCGCCGAAGAAATCGAAATTGATGCTGACGATTCTGGAGGATTCCTCCCCCTTCGCGGGGCCGATGCGGTAGGGCGTGCCCGCCGGAATGACGACCGCCTCTCCCGCCCCGAGCGCGAGCGAAAGATAGCCCGCCGTGATCTCCGCGCCCGGCACCGACGCGATGAAGACGCGGTGGTCGTAAGCGACGCGGGTGCGCTCCCGATCTCCCCGGACAAGCGTGACGTTTCCCGCGTGGCGCACCAGCGGGTGGATGCGGCGGATGGAGACCCTGTCAGTCATGATGCGTTCCCCCCTTCTTTCCTTCTATCATAGCACAAAATCTTTATTTTGCAATATTCCATCGGTGATTTTTTCCTTTTCAAATGGCGACGGCGCGTGTATAATGGAAGCCAGAAAACGTCATTCTGCGAAAAGGAGACAGAAAATGTCCACCGAGCTTTATTTTGCCGAATTGCTCCTCCGGGACGGAGAAAAGAAGCTTCTTCCCATGGAAGCCAAAAAGGAAGAAAACCGCGTTATTCTCTCGCTTTCCAAAGACCTGATCCCCCGGGATTTTGTCTCGCTCAGGCTGGTTCCGGTGCTGTTTCAGGCGAAAGTCGGAGACGCGGGCTATTTTGTCCTGCCGCGCTCCGGCTCCGGCGCGCTGGCTTATTTTACCGATAAAAAAGACGGCGAAGAGCGCATGGACGCCTCCTTCCTCGCCTTTTTCGGCATGAAGGCCCCGGGCAGTGCCAAGCTGCTTCTGATGCGCGGCATGGCAAATGGATGCGAGTTCGTTCTTTCTCTTCACGACGGCGTTTATGCGCTTTACCCCGAGATCAAAGCGACTTTTTCCGATATCTATGAGGACGTCTCCTTCGAGCTTTATTTTCTCACAGATGAAGCTGACTATTCCTCCATGGCGCGCCTCGTCCGTGAGCGCCTGATCGCCCTCGGCGACATCCGTCCGCTCGTCGAAAAAGCTAAGGAGCGCCCGCTCCTTTCCTACATGGCCGCTTCTCCCGAGGTGCGTATCCGCATGGGCTGGAAGCCCGCGCCGCCGGAGATTTTAGAGCAGACCCGTGAAAACGAGCCCCCGATGCACGTCGCCTGCACCTTTGACCGCGTGGGTGAGTTGATCGACGAACTCAAAAAGCAGGGCGTGGAAAAAGCCGAGATCTGTCTCGTCGGCTGGAACAAATCGGGTCACGACGGCCGCTGGCCGGAGATGTTCCCGGTGGAGCCGCTGCTCGGCGGCGAAGAGGGCTTAAAGCGCCTTGTCAGAAAGGCCGAAGAAGCCGGG
>JAKSPX010000312.1 GCA_024404415.1 Clostridia bacterium
CGGCTTCGGCCTCACTTTCCAGCCTCTGCCAGGTCGCTTCATCGATCTCGCAGGAGAGCGCACGCTCAACGGCGCGGGATTTGCGCGCTTTTTTCATGCTCTCGCTGTCGCGGCAGAGATAGGCGCCGCGGCCGGAAAGCTTTCCGCCGACGTCGTAGACCGCTTTGGCGTTTTCTTCGCTTCCGGCGGGAACAACAACGCGCAGAAGCTCACGCTTTGGCTTCATTTCCCGGCAGGAAACGCACATGCGCATCGGTATTTTTCTCGGTTTCTGCGGCATACGGCACCTCCTTTATTCAGAGCGAGTAAGCTTTTTAGCGATTTGGCGCTTTAGCCCGCGCACGGCGCGGAGACGAGGGATAGAGTATTGCCTGACTTTTGGATCGCTCGATCAATGAAATGCTGAATAGCTGAATCGCTGAATAGCTGAATCGCTATTTTACAATGCGTTGCTCTGCGGCTTGATGTCGATCTTCATGCCGGTGAGCTTGGCGGCGAGGCGGGCGTTCTGACCGGCCTTGCCGATGGCGAGGGAGAGCTGATCGTCCGGGACGATGACGCGGCAGGTCTTTTCCTGCGGCACCATGGACACCGAAATGACGTCGGAGGGGGAGAGAGCCGCCTTGACGTATTCGGTGGGCTCGTCGGAATAGCGGACGATGTCGATCTTTTCACCGCCCAGAGCGTCCACGATGTTTTCCACTCTGGAGCCCTTGGGGCCGACACACGCGCCGACCGGGTCGATCTCCGGCGAGGGGGACCAGACCGAGATCTTGGTGCGGCTGCCGGGTTCGCGGGCAATATTCTTGATCTCCACGACGCCGTCGTGAATTTCGGGGACTTCCAGTTCAAAGAGGCGCTTCACAAGGCCCGGGTGGGTGCGGGAGACCACCATGGAGACGTTGCGGGTGTTCTTTCTGACCTCGACGAGGTAAACGCGGATGCGGTCGCCTTCTCTGAGGACTTCGCCCGCGATCTGCTCGGACTTGGGAAGGACGGCTTCGCTGTCTTCCTCCAGGTCGCGTCCGGCCAGCTCCACGATGATGTTGCCGGTCTGGGCGTCGACGCGGGAGACGATGGCCGAGAGGATCTCATGCGCCTTGCTGGAAAGCTCATTATAGATGTTGCCGCGCTCGCTTTCACGGATGGCCTGAATGATGACCTGCTTGGCGGTCGAGGCGGTGATGCGGTTGAAATCCTTGGTGGCGACTTCGATCTGAACGCTGTCGCCGACGGAGGCCTTCTTGGAATAGAGCTTCGCCTGGTCGAGGGTCAATTCGGTCTCGGGGTCTTCCACTTCCTCCACGACGTTCATGAGGTAGTACATACGGAAAGCCTTTTTGACTTCGTCGATCTCCACAACGGCGTTTTCACGCTTGACGGCGGTGGTCAGCGCAGTCTTGATCTTTTCCAGCATATAGGCCTTGGGGATATTTTTTTCCTTTTCCAGCGCTTCCAGCGCTTCAAAGAGGGCACTGTTGGTTGCCATTTCTGATTGTCCTTTCCTATTCAGTTTTCATATTTCATACGGATGTCAAAACTCAAATTCGTAGTAAGCCTTGACCTTGGAGATCTGTTCGAGGGGGAAGACGCCGACCGTCGTCTTCGTAAGAAGTGAGCACGCCGATGAATTCCTTGTTGCCGTCCAGCGCTTTATAAAGGCGCACGCGCACCGCTTCTCCGATGAAGCTTCTGAAGTGCTCGGGGCGCTTGAGTTCGCGTTCCACGCCGGGGGAGGAGACCTGGAAGGAATAGCTTTCCTCGATGGGATCCTCGGTGTCCAGAATGTCGCTTAAAATGCGGGAGACCTTTTCACAGTCCTCGATGCCGACGCCGTCTTCTTTGTCGATGGTGACGCGGAGATAATTCTCGCCGCCTTCGCGCAGATATTCCACGTCCCAGAGGACGCAGCCGGATTCGGTGCAGGCCGATTCGGCCCAGGGGCGGATCAGGGCGACGATCGCCTGTTTACTGCTTGCCATATTCTCGTTTCCTTTCGCGGATGAGTCCAACCTCAAAAATAAAGAGCGGGCCGCGACCCACTCCGAACTTCACTTAACCAACCTAAAGGATGAATCATCCTTTATCAAAAGCAGTATAGCACACTCTGCGGAAAATTGCAAGGGAAAAATCAAAAAAGAATTGACAAAAGAACCTTTTTGCGCTATATTATATTTGTATGAAAGAGGCGATGAAACCGGGTGACAGACGGCGGAGCCGATCATGCGTGAATATGTTTGGAAAGGGCTCCTTCGGGGGCTGAATTTGGGTGGCACCGCGTGAGCCTTCGCTTTCGCCCCAAAGAGGGGGCGGGGGCGTTTCTTTTTGTCCCGGTGACCCACCCGAAAAAGAAAGGAAATCAACATGGAAAGAACCTACGTATCCGACGCGATGCGCCGCACCGGCGAAAACGTGCTCGTCCGCGGCTTTGTCGACAACATCCGCAACGGCAAGAGCATGGCCTTCATCGTCCTCAAGGACCTCACCGGCAGACTCCAGATCACCGTCGAAAAGGAAAAGTTCCCCGGCCTTTGCCCGGTTCTCGACCAGATCACGCCCGACTCGGTCATCTCGGTGGACGGAGGGCCGCGATAGCTGGATACGCGCCCGATGCCCCCCTCGGAAACGCCGCCGGCAAGGGCTTCGTTGCCGATAAGCAGACATTTCATACGGTTCTC
>JAKSPX010000313.1 GCA_024404415.1 Clostridia bacterium
GCCGGGTAGATGGGGGCGAGGATGGGCAGGTCGGCGATCGCCAGCGCCTTGGCGAATTCCTTGTAGAGGGCGATGGTGCGCGTGTAGGTGTGCGGCTGGTAGACGCAGATCACGCGGTCGTAGCCGAGGGCCTTGGCGGCGTTGAGGGTAGCGGCTAATTCGGTCGGGTGATGGGCGAAGTCGTCCACGACGTCGGCGCCGTTGAAGGAGCCGATGCGCTCAAAGCGCCTTTTGGCGCCCATGAAGCGCTCGAGGGAGGCGACGATGCTCTCGCTTTCGATGCCGGAGGCGCGGGAAACAGCGTATGCCGCCAGCGCATCCTGCACGACGTGCTTCCCGGGAATGGTAAGGTCGATGTGCGCTTCTTTTTCACCTCTGAGAAGAATGTCAAAGGCGAAATTGCCTTTTTCGGAGACGACGTTGACCGCCTGATAGTCGTTCCCATCTTCAAACCCCGTCCAGAGGATCGGTCGGTCGAGGTCGGAAAGGAGCTTGCGGATCTCGGGGTCATCGCCGTTGGCCACCACCACGCCGTCCTCGGGAACGAGGGAGGCGAAGCGCTTGAAGGAAGCGCGGATGGCGTGGATATCGGAGAAGTAATCGAGGTGATCGGGCTCGATATTCAGAATGACCGCGTGGGTCGGGTAAAAGCTGAGGAAGGAATCGAAATATTCACAGGATTCTGCGATGAAGAGGTCGTTTTTGCCAAAGCGATAGGCCACGCCGGTTTCCGGGATGCGTGCGCCGCAGAAGACCGTCGGGTCGAGACCCGCTTCGTAGGCGATCTCGGAGCACATAGCGGTGGTGGTGCTCTTGCCGTGGGTACCGGCCACGCAGATGCGCTTGCCTGCATCCTTCATCAGGGCGCCGAGCAACTCGGGACGCTCATAGATCGGGAGACCCAATTCGCGCGCATGGACGATGTCGGGGGAAGAGTCGTGAATGGCGGCGTTGCGGATGATGATATCCGCGTTTTCAACGTATTCCGGCTTGTGGCCGATCATACACTTCACGCCGATGGAATTGAGGTGACGGACGTTGTCACTCTCCTCACGGTCGTTGCCGGTCACGGGGAAGCCGCGGAGGAATAAAAGCTCCGCCATGGCGCTCATGTGTACGCCGCCGATGCCGATGAAGTGGATGCGGGGACGCGGAGACATGGAGGCGAGCTCCTCTATCGGAAATATAGCCATACAGATGTCCTTTCCGCTGATAAATTACTGATAACGGCGGCGGGAGATGTTCATCGTGCCGTCCTGCATGATGGCGAGGTTGTCCAGCGCCTTGCCGGTACCGTAGACAACGCAGGAGACCGCGTCGTCGGCGATGTGGGTGATGATGCCGGTGTGTTCGGTGACCAGACGGTCAAAGCCATAGACAAGGCTGCCGCCACCGGTCATGATGATGCCGTTGGAGGAGATATCGCCAACGAGTTCCGGCGGAGTGCGCTCCAGAACGAGGTGGATGGCTTCGACGATGCTGATGGTGGTCTCTTCGAAGGCTTCCATGGTCTCGGCCGAGGTGACCTCGATGACCTTGGGAAGGCCGGTGAGGAGGCAGCGGCCCTTGACTTCCAGAACGAGGTTTTCCTCGCGCGGATAGACGCAGCCGATGTTGATCTTGATTTCCTCGGCGGTGCGCTCACCGATGAGGACATTGTGCTTTCTGCGGACGTATTTGATGATGGCTTCGTCGAACTTGTCGCCCGCGACCTTGATGGAATTGGATTCCACGATGCCGCCGAGGGAGATGACTGCCACGTCGGTGGTGCCGCCGCCGATATCGACGATCATGTTGCCTTCCGGCTTGGCAATGTCGATGCCCGCGCCGATGGCCGCCGCGACCGGCTCCTCAATGAGGAAGACCTGACGCGCGCCGGAGTCCAGACCCGCGTCGATAACGGCGCGTTCCTCGACCTCGGTGATGCCGGAGGGGACGCAGATGACCAGTCTCGGCTTGACGATGCGGAAGCCGCAGACCTTGCGGATGAATTCCTTGATCATCTGCTTGGTGACTTCGTAATCCGAAATAACGCCGTCACGCATGGGGCGGATGGCGATGATGTTGCCGGGGGTACGGCCGAGCATACGCTGGGCTTCGCTGCCGATGGCGATGGCCTTGCCGGTGGCCTTGTCGAGTGCGACGACAGAGGGCTCACGCAAAACGACGCCCTTGCCCTTTACAAAAACCAGTACCGAAGCGGTACCGAGGTCGATGCCGATATCGTTCATAGAGATGTCCTTCTTTCCAAAACTGACGGGAGCAAATGCCGCTCCCCGCGCCCGGAGGGGGATTTCGGACGCTTTATCGCCTGCTGTGCACCGCTTTTTCAAAAAAGACGGCACGACAGTTCAATCCATTATGATTCACTTTGTATTATATACTATCAGACGAGAAAAATCAACCGAAAATTTGGAAATTGACATAAAAAAGCCGTGTGGCACGCACAGTACGCGCCACACGGGGAACAGATTTCAGTTGAGCGGGGGCATCAATATGCCTTGCCCCAGTAGATGACCTTGGTGGCTTTTTTGCCGCAGATCGGGCACACGTCGTCAAACGGCTCTGCGCCGAAGGGCATGCAGCGGGAGGTCACGCCGACTTCGTCTTTGAGCTTGAGTTCGCAGGCTTCGTCGCCGCACCACATGGTCTTGATGAAGCAGTTTTCCTTG
>JAKSPX010000314.1 GCA_024404415.1 Clostridia bacterium
CTGGTTTGTACCCACAACCAACGCTGCGGCGCTGGCTCGGAATGACAGGGGTGTGCATTTTGCGACAACCCCTCTATAAACTTATACTTTTTTCATCCTTCGGCGGATGGCGAAGAGCAGAGGCCTGATAGGCCGCAGGAATGCCCAGAGAAGCGTCATAAACCGCCATCCGGGAGACGTGACGGGGATCGTTTTTCCGCCGCGCTCGACCGATGTGACGCGCCCGACGACCGCATCGGGGCTGATCGGCTCCGGGGCCATCTGTGCCGCGCCGCACATGACCAGCGTCCCGTCCCTTCCGAGCCGATAGACCTGATGAAGGATGCAGGCTCCGCCGGGACGGACATAGAAGAGGATGTCCCGTTTATGGACGGGGAATACGACACGCGAGAGGATGACGGCGTCCCTTTTGTCGTGAAGCAGGGGGCGCATGCTGTTTCCGGTCACCACCACACGGCAGGAATCGCCGCGCGAGAGAACGGCACGAATGCGCGGAAGGGCCTCTTCCGGTGTGAGACGTTGGGTGTATTCCATCGTCATCGCTCGATCTCGGTATAGAAGACCGAGAGCATGGTGTCGTAAAGCGCGCCTTCGTCGAGAATGTACTCGGCGTGACGGCCGTCCTCGCTCAGGATCATTTCGCCCTCAAGCGTGGTCACGTCGCCGGAGAAATCCATCATCACGGCCACCGAGCCGAGGTAGGAGATGCTGCCGATGGAGAGGTCGGTGGAGATGTAGGTTTCAAGCGAGCGGTAGAGCGGGACGATCTTGCTCGGCTCGGCGCGCAGAGTCGCCTTGGCCTGATTGATCAGGGCGAGGAGATACTGCTTCTGGCGCGAGAGGCGCAGGAGGCTGGCGTCCACCCGGTCGGTCAGGCGGGACTTCATATAGCGGCGGGCCTGCTCACCGTTGAGCTTCATTTCCTTGCCGGCGGGCATATCCTTGAAGGGATAATCGTCGAGAATGGTGACCGTTACACCGCCGAGGGCATCGTTGAGTGCGGGGATGCCGTCCATGTAGAAGGCACCGTAGCCGCGGATGGGAAGGCCGCAGAAGACAGCCGAGACGGCGTTTTTGCAGAGCTCGGCGCATTCCTCGGGATTCCGCCCGTAGGCGTAGGAGAGGGCGATCTGGGCGTAGGCGGTGCCTTCATAGGTGCCGTCGTCGCTGAGGATCTCCATGTCGCACATGGCATCACGGGGGATATTCAATAGGGTGATCTTGTTTTTTGCACGGTCGAGCGCAGCCAGAACGATCAGGTCGGATTGCTGGGATTCCTTGCCGACCTCGGTACTGTCACTGTCGACACCGATCAGGAGGATGTTGGTGACGTCCTCGTTATAGCGGTAGTATTTGCCCTTGTAGCTGATCACCGTGCCATCATCGTCGTCTGTGACGGCGGCGACCGGGACATCGGTTTCTGCCGCTTCTTCGGAGGTGACCTCCGGGAAGTGCGGTGCGACGTGGGTCTCAGTCATGGCGTGGCGGCCGCGGAGCCACAGAATGAGGACGGTCAGGCAGAGAAGAAAGGTGACGACCAGAAGCCCGATGAGGAGCTTGACGGTCAGCGAAAGCTTCTTTTCACCGCGCTTTTTGTTTTTATAGATTTTTTTCGGCTTTTCCGCTTTCGGCGCCGGGGCGGCGGGCTCAAAAGCGAAGGCGGGAGAGGAATCGGAAGCAGAGGGAACGGACTTGGTTATGAAGTGCTTGCCTTGTGCCATAGTATCTCACGACTTTCAGAGGGAAAGCCTTCCTTTCAAATTGGTTATTCGGAAACGGCGGGGACCACCTGATATTCGGCGGTCAGAACACCCGAGACCAGGAACCGGCGCATGCGGTTGCCGATGATGCAGGTGGAGAGGGTCAGGACACGGTCGCCTGACTCCGGGAAGAGCTCCCGGCGGAAGTTACCGCCCGGCACGTCGTCGAGCGAGGCGAAGAACTCCTCAAAGGAGGCGGGATCGTTGAAATCATAGAGGAAGAGCAGATGGCGGTTGGAATAGGGGAAGGCGGCGAAAACGGAGTATTCGAAAACGCGCTCGCGCGTGTAGATGCGGATGACGTCGCACACTTCAGAATCGTCTGCATCGGCCAGACGGTTGAGCGGGCCGAACATATTCTTGTAGTTGTGGCCATATAAGACCGTCATGGGATCCTCAAAGGTCTTGGTGTTGTAGCGCTGGGAGAAAATGCTGCCGCCCGAATAATAGGCGCCGGTGGCGGCGTGGCGGAGGTAGAATTCGTCGTTATCGGGGCTTTGCAGGACGGCGAGGGTTGTCCCGAGGCTCGGGATCTCGATCCAGGCGTAGAGATCCGGGTTGACGGCCTCCAGCTCGTCGAAATCAATGACGCTTTCAATGGTGGGGAGCGCGTCGGGATCGGAGTCGGGCTCACTCGGTTCGCTTTCGGGAAGCGTCTCGCCTGCTTGCTCGCTCTCCGGCAGAGAGGAGGGGAGAGGCTCACTTTCAGACGGATCAGAGAAGGCGGCAATGCCGGAAAGAGTGACGTTGAGCCGGTCGCCGCGGATGTATTGAACGATATAGAGGCAGCACAGGACGCAGATGACCAGTGCGATCACGGCATTGGCATTAGCACCAGTGGTGTTGAATGCAACGATACCTTTTTCTGTAAGTTCTGGAATAGGAATGTTGTTTGTACCGGCACC
>JAKSPX010000315.1 GCA_024404415.1 Clostridia bacterium
GGTTCGCTTGCCGCGGGCGGCCTCGGTATCGCGGGAGGAACGGCGGTGCTCGGCAGTCTTGTCGCCGGTCCTGCTTTGCTGGTGATGGGTGCGATTGTCGGCGCCAAAGCCAATAAGGATCTTGAAGCGGCTAAAGCAAATGCGGTGCAGGCGTCGGAGATCTGTGCGCAGCTGGAATCTGGCGCATTACAATGTGTCTCTATTCGCCGTCGTACTTATATGTTCTATTCACTGCTTGCCAGATTGGAAGCGTTCCTTACGCCGCTGCTTTTCAAAATGGACGAAATATTGAAAAACGAAGGCTTGGATTATTCGAAATATTCTACGGAAAGCAAAAAGGTCATCTCTTCTGCCGCGTCTACGACGATTACCATCAAATCTATTTTGGACACTGCGATTCTGACAGAAGAAGGCGAACTGACGGAAGATTCTAAAATACTTCTTGATAAGATACAATAGTAATAAAGGTAAAAGCGTCGGGGCGGTAAGCAACGGCGCTTTTTTGCGACCGGTTGCGAAAAAGCCTATGTCAATCGGGGATTGCATTTTCACCCCTCATGTGATACTATAAAAGAAAAAAGAATAAAAGAAGGAACGAAAATGGAATACCTGGGCAAAAGTTTTGACGAAGAGCGCGCCTTATACGGTCTGGAAGGCGCAAAAGTAGTGAATTGCCGGTTTGAAGGACCGGCGGACGGCGAATCGGCCATGAAGGAATGCCGCGACCTTACCGTGAAGGACTGCTTTTTTGATCTGCGCTATCCCTTCTGGCACGTCACCAACGCCGACATCGAGCGCATCGAAATGACCGAAAAATGCCGCGCCGCCATGTGGTATGACGACGGCATCACCATCCGCGATTCGAAAATGAACGGCATCAAGGCGCTGCGCGAATGCAAAAACGTCGCGCTTTTCGATACCGACGTGGTGTCGCCGGAATTCCTCTGGAAATGCCGCGGCGTGAAGATCAAGGGCGGCAGCCTCGTCTCGGAATACCCGCTTTTTGAGTGCTCGGACGTGGGGATCGAAAATTTCCGCATGAAGGGGAAATACTCCTTCCAGTATACCGAAAACGTCACCATCAGAAACGCGGATCTCGACACAAAGGACGCCTTCTGGCACGCGAAGAACGTCACTGTGGTGGATAGCGTCATCAAAGGCGAATACCTTGCGTGGTATTCGGAAAATCTGCACCTCGTGAGATGCCACATCTCGGGCACCCAGCCGCTCTGCTACGCCAAGGGGCTGGTCCTGGAGGACTGCACGATGGAGGGCTGCGACCTCTCGTTTGAGTATAGCGAGGTGGAGGCCACCGTGAAGGGCGAGATCATGAGCGTCAAAAACCCCGTGAAGGGCTTCATCAAGGCGGATCACATCGGCGAGATCATCTGGGATTCCGCCCGCGTATCGAAGGAAAACACCGTTATTGAAGGTTAAATATATTAGGAGGAAATCCTTATGCCGGAAGAAAAAACGCTCCTGAATCTCATCCCCACGCCGCAGACGGTCGAAAGGGAGGAGGGCTTTGTGCCGTTCCCGAAGGAGATCACGGCGGATAAGAAATTCGCGGGTCTGATCCCCGTGGCGGCCGATTATGCCAAGAGAATGCACGGCCTTGCCCTCACCGAGGGCGAAAACGGCTTGAAGATCCTTTATGACCCGGCGCTTGCCGAGGAAGGGTACGTGCTCGACACCGCAAAGATGACCATCCGCGCCTGCGGGTATGAGGGCGCGGCGCATGGCCTTGCAAGTCTTTTGCTCCTCGCCAAGGACGGCTCCCTCCCGAAGGTAAAGATCAACGACCGCCCCGATAATCCCTACCGCGGCCTGATGGAAGACCTCGCGCGTCAATGGCATCCGCTGGAGCAGGTGTTGGCCGACGTCGACCTCTGCTTCTTCTATAAATGCTCCTATCTCCAGCTCCATTTCATCGACGACCAGAGCTACACCCTCCCGAGCAGGCTATATCCGAAGGTGCCGACGGAAGGAAGACATTATTCCTTTGAGGCGATCGAGGCTCTCAACGCCTCCGCCACGGCGCGCGGCGTGAAGATCGTGCCGGAATTCGAGACCCCCGGCCATTCCCGCGCTCTCATCAGCGTCTATCCGGAGCAGTTTGGCAACAACGCGATGGGCGAAATGCAGGAGCTGAACGGCGCTTTCCGCACCGATTCCGACAACATCCTCTGCGCCGGAAAGCCCGGCGTGTTCGCGGCCATCGACGCGATGCTCGGTGAGGTCATGGAGCTCTTCCTGGACGCCAAATTCATCCACATCGGCGGCGACGAAGCGGCGCTTGCGCGGTGGAACAACTGCGCCGACTGTCAGGCCTTCATGGAGGCAAACGACATCCCGGATGTCTACGCGCTCTATACCTATTTCGTCAAGCGCGTGACCGACATGGTGCTTGCCCGCGGGCGCACGCCGATCGTCTGGGAGGGCTTCCCGAAGAGCGGCACCGAAAATATCTCGCGCGACGTGGTGGTCATCGCGTGGGAATCCTATTACCAGCTCGCGCCCGACCTTCTGGCCTCCGGCTTCCATATCATCAACTGCTCCTGGCAGCCCCTCTACATTACGCCGCGCCGCCGCTGGAAGCCCGAGGAGATCCTCGGCTGGGACATCTATAACTGGCAGCACTATAACC
>JAKSPX010000316.1 GCA_024404415.1 Clostridia bacterium
CCGCGGTCGATGTCTTCACGTGTCTTGGCGTTGTAGACGCGGAGGAGCAGATCGGTGACCTTGATATCCGAGGAAAAGCGCTTGCCGGGGGCAGAAACGACGACGTAACGGCGCTTTTCGTCCGCAAGGACGATGGAAGCGACCTTCTGGAATTGTCTGGCGTCTGCAAGGGAGGTTCCGCCGAATTTGACGACGGTGATATTCTGATCCATAGTGGGTTGACTCCTTTATAATTTACGTGCGCGCTCAGTCGAGAATGCGGAAGGCGCAGGCAACGGTGTATTTTTTGCGGAAAATATCCATGAGGCGGCGGAAGTTGTGGTTGGTCATCTTGCCGGTCATGAAGCAGGAGGCGGAGATCATGTCAAATTCCTCAAAGTAGGAGGCGTCACACGGCTCTGCCGTTCTCACGTACCAGCGGGATTCGCATTCGCTTCCGTCGGAGACGGCCGCGCCATCCTCCCAGAAGAGCTCCTTGCGCTTTTCTTTGTAGCGGTAGGCCTCCATGATGTCGGCGACCACAGCCGAGGCGGTCGGGTAACGGCCCGCGCCGCGCCCGTAGAACATCACGTCGCCCACGTAATCGCCCCGGACGACGATGCCGTTGAAAACACCGTTCACGCCGTAAAGCTCGGAGGAAGCCCCCACGAGGTGCGGCGCGACATAGGCGTAAACGCTGCCGTCGGGTTCGAGAAGCGTGCGGCCGATCAGCTTGATGCGGTAGCCCATGCTCTCGGCAATGGAGATGTCGTCGCGTGTGACGTTCCGGATGCCGTCGGTCTGGATGTCGGCGGGGTAGACGTGCTTGCCGAAGGCGAGGGAGGAGAGGATCGAGACCTTGTTGGCGGTGTCGATGCCGTCGATGTCCTTTGAGGGGTTGGCTTCGGCGTAGCCGAGATGCTGGGCCTCGCTGAGTGCAATGGCGAAGTCGGCGCCGTTTTCGCTCATGTTGGTGAGGACGAAGTTGGTGGTGCCGTTCAGGATGCCGTAGATCTCGGTAATGTTGTTCGCCGCGAGGTCGTCGTGGAGCGGGCTGAGGATCGGGATGCCGCCGCCGACGCTGGCTTCGAAGAAATAGTTGACGTTCTTTTCCTTCGCGATGGCGAGCAATTCCGCGCCGTGTGCCGCGACGAGATCCTTGTTGGAGGTAACGACGTGCTTGCCCGCGAGGAGAAGCTTCTTGGTGTAGTCAAAGGCGAAGGTCGTCCCGCCCACGCACTCGGCCACGCTGGCAATGTCGGGATCCTCGAGGATGTCCTTGAAATCGTGGGTGATGATGGAGGCGAAGCGGCTCTGCGGGAATTCGCGCAGGTCGAGGATGCGCTTCACACAGAGGTCACCCGAAAGCGAGGCGGAGATGCGTTTTCGGTTGTCGGTCAGAAGGTCGGCCACACCGCATCCGACGGTGCCGAAGCCCATAATGGCGATATTGGTCATATTCGGTAGTCCTTTCTCAGTTGCCTGCCATCAGCTCAAAGCGGATCACGCCGTCGCAGGCGGAGGCGATGGCGAGCACGCCGGAGAGCTCGGCGGCGGTCTTGGGCATCTGCGCCGAAATGGTCACAGCGGCCTTGCCGTTGATGGGAATATTCTGGTTGAGGGTGAGGATATTGAGTCCCGCCTCGGCCAGCAGATTGAGCAGATGGGAAAGAACGCCCGGAGCGTGAGAGAGCTCGGCATAGAAGGTGGCGATGCGGTCGGACTCGCCGTCAAAGAAGGGGCGGATGGCGTCCTTGTATTTGTAAAAGGCACTGCGCGAAAGGTTGGCCGCGTCGGCCGCGTCACTCGCGGTGCGGCACTTGCCGGATTCCAGAAGCCTTTTGGCTTCCAGCACCTTGTGCAGGATAGCCGGCATCACCTTGGCGTCGATGAGATAGTATTTCGGTTCGTCAGGCAAAAATAATCCCCCCGTGAAAATAATCAACGGGGAGATTATACATCATTCTCCTGAGAAATACAAGTGTGTTTTTAAGAAAGACAAACTTTTGTCAAAGTTGTCAGAAAAACATCGAATGAATTCTCAAAGCAATGGGCAGGCTGACGTGGAAATCGGGGACTCAGAAGCCCAGCATGGCCGCGCCGATGATACCGGCGTCGTTACCGAGTAGGGCGGGCTTGATGGCCGTCTGCGGAACGCCCTTGCTGTAACGCTCTTTTTCTATGTAAGGCATGAGCATATCGATGAGGAGCTGGCCCTGCTTGGCGACACCGCCGCCGAGGCAGAGGACTTCGGGCTGGAAGATGTTGATAATGTTGACGAGGCCGGTGGAGAGGTAACGGACGTAGGTGTCGATGACCTTGGCCGCGGTCTTATCACCCTTGGCAAGAGCATCCCAAGGGGTCTTGCCTTCGACGTCGTCGATGTTCGGGCAGATCTCCCAGAGGAGGGAATCCGTGTTTTCCAGCATGGCTTCCTTGGTCATGCGGATCAGGCCGGTGGCGGAGGAGTAGGCTTCCCAGCAGCCCTTGCGGCCGCAGTTGCACTGCACGCCGTCGTGCACGATGACCATGTGGCCGAGCTCGCCGCCCGCGCCGTTGAAGCCCGCGACGATGTGCTTGTTGATGATCACGCCGCCGCCGACGCCGGTGCCGAGGGTGCTCATAATGGCGTCGTCGCATCCGGCTGCCGCGCCGGCATAGGC
>JAKSPX010000317.1 GCA_024404415.1 Clostridia bacterium
TGAATTCTTCGCGGATGTTGGTGTTGTCAAAGGGGATGTTGCAGGAATAGATGATGATGCCGTTCTTGCCGTCAACGGTGCCGGGAGAGCCGATGCCGATCGCGCCGACGTCGGATTCCTTGAGGCCGTTATCGCTGATGACTTCAAGGGCAAGCTCCGCCATATCCTTGATGATCGCTTCGATCTTGCGGTCAGTCAGTGTAGGTCTGGACTTCTTATAGACCAGCTTTTTTTCGTCATTGACGAGGCCGACGGCGATATTTGTGCCGCCGAGGTCGATACCGATATAATACATAGTGTTCCCTCCTGCGTGTCTTATGGACTTGATTTCATTTTAGCACAGTAAAAAGAGAAAAGCAACAGAAAAATTATCGGGTTTCTGGGCCGAAAGGGGTCCTTGCACTCTTAAGAGATTTGTGATACAATACCCATACTCCATTCTGAAAGGGTAAAGCATGAAAAGAAAGAAGCTCTCGCGCGAGATGCGCGGTATCATATTCCACGGTATATTGGTCGCCATCCTGCTGACGGTTTTGATCCTCACGGCGGTCTCGGAAGGCCGCGCCATCGTCATCCCGGAAGAGGAGATCTCAGAGCTGGAAAGCGCACTGTAAAGAATAAAAATGCCTTTGGCGAATCGCCAAAGGCATTTTTATGTCACATCGAATTGTGTGAGTTCATAATAAGCTCAGTAGGTTCGGCTCACGAGTCAACCGAAAGGCCGCGATATGAGTTGACGCGGCTCTGAGGCAGTAGCTTCAGTCAAAGAGGTGATTCTGCACCGCGTCGACAGCGCCCTTGAGATAAGCGGTGAAGTAGGCCTCGCAGGTATAGTGCCCGCCGACCATGTCGATCAGGTGGTCGTTCATGATGCAGCCGTCGAAACCCACCTCGTCGAGCGCCTTGAGGACGTTGATGAGGTTATAGTACCCGGCGTCCGGGAAGGTCTCGTTGAAGCCGCCCTCCGCGTCGAGGGGAGCCGTGACGTTGCGGACGTGGAGCTTGAAGAGCTTTCCTCTTTCGGCGAGCCAGCGGATGAATTCCTCGACCGTCGCGCCCATTTTGGTACCGCCCTCAAGCCAGCAGCCGACGCAGAGGCAGCAGCCGATGTTGGGGCTGTTCGCAAGAGTCAGCGCGCGCTTGTAGCCCTCGAAATTGCCGAAGACGCATCTCGGCACGCCTGCCATGGTGTATACCGGGGGATCATCCGGATGGATGCCGATGTAGACGCCGCTTGCCTCGGCGACCGGAACGACCTGACGGATGAAGTATTCGTAGTTTTCCCAGATCTCCTCCTCGGAGTATTCACGACCGTGCGAAAGCGGCCAGTCGAAATCGCCGAACACGCGGGAGCGGTTGGGAGCCTTGAGGTCAAGGCCGCCCGCCGTCGCGCCGCCGCGGACGGGTCTGCGGATGTCGCCTCTCCAGATGCCGTTGCCCATGTGGGCGTAGGTGGAATAATGGATACCGGCGGAGCCGAGGTCACGGATGTACTGGAGGTAACGGGCGATATACTCGTCGCGGTCGGGAAGACCCAGCGTGACCGAGGACATGTTGTGGAGGTTGTAATTTTCGAGGCGGTAGATCTTCAGGCCGCGCTTACCGAGTTCGTAGGAGAGCTCCTGATAGCATTCGGCGGTGTGCTCGGGGACCTGTCCGTGCGCGAGCATGACCCATTCGACGCCGAGCTGCTTTAAGAAGTCGATGCCCTTTTCGTCAAAGACCAGCTTGCCGCGTTCGCCGCGAGTGACGCGACCTTCCATCTTGGTGCCGACCTGAATGCCGGGCTTGGAGTTATAATAGCCTTTTATGGCCTTCATCGGGATGAGATCAGACATGATTCGATTCCTTTCTTTTTATTTGATCAATAGGGGAGGCTCATTCCTTTTCGGATTCCTCAAGCATCTCCATGGCGTGCTTTTTCACCTTTTCCTGCCATTTCGGGTTGACCCAGCGCACCGCGTCGTGGCCTTCCATCATGCCGGGGAGGATCAGGCCGCCGTCCACGCGGATGGTGGTGCCGGTGATGTAGCTTGCCGCGTCACTTGCGAGGAAGGCGACGGCTTCGCCGTTGTCACGGGCGGTGCCGGAACGGTGCATCGGGATGGAATCGTGGATGAAGGGGATGGTGTTGGGGTCGAAATCCGGGCTTGCGGGCCAGGTAGCGCCCGGCGCGACGCAGTTGACGCGGATGTTGTAGGCCGAGAGATCGAGGGCGATGGATTCGCAGGCGCGCTTGATGGCCGCCTTGAAGCCGCCGTAGAGGAAGTCGTCCGGGTAGGCCTGTTCGGCGCGGGGGGAGGTGGTGAAGGTGATAGTGCCTGCGGTGCCGTCCTTCACCATGACGCGCGCGGCGGCGGAGGCGCAGAGGATGTAGTTGCGGTAGTTGTTTTCATAAAGGAAGCGCAGATCTTCTTCGGTGACGTCGAGGATGGAGTTTCTCGAGTCGCGCCCGGCGTTGCAGACCATGAGGTCGAGACCGCCGAGGTCCTTGCGCGCCTGATTGACGATCTTTTCGGGCACATCGGATTTTTCGAGGCTGGCCTGATAGACAAAGCAGGTGCGGCCGAGGGCTTCGATCTGCTTTTTGGTTTCAAGAGCGCCTTCCAGACGGCCGGGGGAGGCGATGGCAAC
>JAKSPX010000318.1 GCA_024404415.1 Clostridia bacterium
CGATCCGCGAAAGATCGGTGCACGCACCTTATTTGCCACCCATTATCACGAACTGACCTCGCTTGAAAGCGAGCTTTCCGGCGTGAAGAATTACAACATCGCCGTAAAAAAGCGCGGCGACCAGATCTCCTTCCTCAGGAAGATCGTCCCCGGCGGAGCCGACGACAGCTACGGCATTGAGGTCGCGCTGCTCGCGGGCCTTCCGAATGCGGTCATCAGCCGCTCCAAGGCCATCCTCGCCTCCCTCGAAGGCGACCCGGAGGCATTGAAGAAGCCCTCCAGGCGCGCAAAAGAGGTCCGCGCCGAGGAGGAAATGCAGATCACCTTCGCCGCAAACGGCGAACGGGAGCTTGCGGAAGACCTCAAAAAGACCAACATCGACACCATGACGCCGCTCGAAGCCATGAATACGCTCTACGCATTCATTCGGCGCGCGTCCGAGATATAATGTAAAGAAGGGAAAAGACATGAGAAAGATCGGTTTTGACGGCGATAAATATGTAAAGATCCAGCGCGAGCGCATCACCGAGCGCATCGAGACACTCGGCGGCAAATTGTATCTTGAATTCGGCGGAAAGCTCTTTGACGACCATCACGCCGCCAACGTCCTTCCCGGATACCGTCCCAACGGCAAGATCGAGGTTTTGCAGAGCTTCAAGGACAAGGCGGAGATCATTCTCTGCATCAGCGCCCGCGACCTCGAATCCAACAAGATGAGAAGCGACCTCGGCATCACCTACGAGATGGACGTCCTGCGCCACATGGACAAGCTCCGCAAGATGAATCTGCACATCTCGGCCGTCGTCATCACGCTCTATTCCGGCCAGGAAGCCGCCGACAAGTTCAAGAATATGCTGGAAAACCGCGGTGAGCGCGTCTACATCCACAAGCCCACCCTCGGCTACCCCACCGACGTAAATACCATCGTCTCCGACGCGGGCTACGGCGCCAACCCCTATATCGAGACCACCCGTCCCCTCGTGGTCGTCACCGCGCCCGGCCCCGGCAGCGGCAAGCTCGCCACCTGCCTCTCCCAGCTCTATCACGAATTCCGCCTCGGGAAAAAGGCCGGATACGCCAAGTTTGAGACCTTCCCCATCTGGAATCTGCCCCTGAAGCACCCGGTCAACATGGCTTATGAAGCCGCGACCGCCGACCTCAAGGACGTCAACATGATCGACCCCTTCCACCTCGAGGCTTACGGTGTTTCCACCGTCAACTACAACCGCGACGTGGAGGTCTTCCCGGTCGTAAGGACCATTCTCTCCAAGATCATGGGCGACGACCGCATCTACCGTTCCCCCACCGACATGGGCGTGAACATGGTCGGCTTCTGCATTTCGGATAACGACGCGGTCTCCGATGCCTCCCGTAAGGAGGTCATCCGCCGCTATTACCGAGCGCTTGTCGACGCCAAGCAGGGCCGCAAGAGCTTTGACGAGGCGCAGCGCATCCAGCTCATCATGAACGAAATGGGCATCACCACCTCTGACCGCAGCGTCATCGCCCCGGCGCTCGAAAAGGCCGCCTCCATTGACCCCACCGGCACCGACGGACAGGTGCTCTCCCTCGAGCTTCCCGACGGGCACATCGTCACCGGCAAGAGTCTGCCCATCATGAACGCCACCGCCTCGGTGATCATCAACGCCGTCAAGTACCTCGCCGACATCCCGGATGACCTCCACCTCATCGCGCCGGTCATCTTCCAACCGATGGTGGACATGAAGAAAAATGTCCTCCACTCCAATTTCCCCGTCCTCAACGCCGAGGAGGTTCTCCTCGCCATGAGTATCTGCGCCGCCACCAACCCGACCGTCGCCAAGGCCGTCACCAAGCTTCCGCTGCTCTACGGCTGCGACGCCCACTCCAACAGCATCATTTCGGCTCCCGACGCCTCGACCTATAAAAAGCTCGGCATCAACGTCACCTGCGAGCCGGAATACCCCACCAAGAACCTCTATTTCAAATAATCGATATGGCTAAGCTCACCATGCTGACCGAACACTCCCCTTTCATGATGGGGTTTGTGTTCGTGACCGAAAAAGATAACGCCGTCATTATCGACGGCGGCAGACCCGCGGATATGCCCTATCTCTTTGAGCTGGTCGGCAACAGAAAGATCGCCGCGTGGATCCTGACGCATCCGCATTTTGACCACATTTCCGGCTTCAACGAGGTCATGCGCGACCCCGAAGTCCGGGAAAGAGTCGGCAAGGTCTATTGTCACTTCCCGTCGGTCGATTTTGTTCTGAAATGTGAGCCGCAGTTTGTCACGCCCGAAGCGCCCTGCTCGGTCAGGGATTTCGAGGCCGTCAGAGTGCTTTTCAGCGATGAGGTGAACGTCGTCGAGCCCGGCGACACGCTTGACGTCGACGAACTGCATTTTGCGTTCCGCTGTGCAGGCGGCGAGCGCTATTATCTCCCTAAGCCCAACCTCGCCGTCAACGAAAGCTCCATTGTCTTCCGCGTGACCGCCGAAGGACACCGAAGTGTGCTCTTCCTCGGCGATCTCGGCCCGGAGGGCGGCAGGGAGCTTCTGAGAACACAGAAAGAAGCGCTCCCCTCCGACATCGTCCAGATGGCGCACCACGGCCCTTCCGGCGTTTCCGAGGGGGCCGACAAGGCCCT
>JAKSPX010000319.1 GCA_024404415.1 Clostridia bacterium
TTTGCCGCTCTTAAAGGAGACGCCTACCTGCATGACGTCCACCTCCGCACCGCTGTAACCGATGGCACAGAGCACGCGCCCCCAGTTGGCGTCCGCGCCGAACATGGCGGCTTTCAGGAGGCTGGAGCAGATGACACTCTTGGCGACGATCCTGGCGTTCTTCTCGTCCTTCGCACCGGTGACCTTGCATTCAAGAAGCTTGGTCGCGCCTTCTCCATCGCCCGCGATATGACGGCAGAGATAGACCGTGACGGTGTTCAGAGCCTTCATGAAGGTCTCAAAATCTTCTCCCTCGGCGGTGATCTCTTCGTTTCCGGCCATGCCGTTGGCGAGGATGGTGACCATGTCGTTGGTGGAGGTATCGCCGTCCACACTGACCATATTGAAGGTATTCACAATGTCGCCCGAAAGCGCTTTCTGAAGCATATCCGGTGCAATCGCGGCGTCGGTGGTGATGAAGACCAGCATGGTGGCCATGTTGGGGTGGATCATGCCGCTTCCCTTGGCGATGCCGCCGATCCGGCAGGTCTTTTCGCCCAGCTCAAATTCCACGGCGATTTCCTTGAGGACTGTGTCGGTCGTCATGATGCCTTCAGCGGCAAGCTGACTTCCGTCGGTGGCGAGGCCTTTCACCAGCTCCTGCATGCCATTTCGAATGGGTTCCAGATTGAGGGGCTGGCCGATGACACCGGTGGAGGCCACAACGATATCCTTTTCGGAAATGCCGAGTGCCGCCGCCGTCATTTCGCTCATCTTTTCGGCGATCATGATGCCATCGGCATTGCAGGTATTGGCGTTGCCGCTGTTGCAGATGACCGCCTGCGCGTAGCCGTTCTGCAGATGCTCCTTGGTGACGATCAGGGGCGCGCCCTTGACGAGGTTGGTGGTGTAGACCGCCGCCGCAGAGGCAAGCTTATCGCTCTTGATCAGCGCGAGGTCGCGCTTGGATTTATTCTTGCGGATGCCGCAGTGGATGCCGTTTGCCCAAAAGCCTTTTGCGGCGCAGACGCCGCCGGATATGATCTTCATTTCCATCTTTATTCCTCCACCTGTAAGCCGGATTTTTCGTCCAGTCCTAAAACAATATTCATATTCTGAATGGCTGCGCCCGACGCGCCTTTGCCGAGATTGTCAAATCGCGAGACCAGTAAGATGCGCTCCTCATTGCCGATGACGCTCACCTGCATATCGTCGCGTCCGGCAAAGCTTCCCGCCGAGATAAACCCGTTCTCATCCATTGCGGGTACGAACTTCACAAGTCCTTTCTGATAATATTTCGCGTAACACGCCGCGATATCTTCCATGCCGCCTTCTAAATCGTCCCGGAAGACCGGCACCGTGACCTCCATGCCCGCATAATAGGAAGAAACGATGGGGCAGAAGTGCGGAGGTGTTGAAAGACCGCTGTCCTTGGTCATTTCCGCGAGGTGCTTGTGCTTTTGGGTAATACCGTAAAGCCGCGGCGCTTCGAGCCTTGCTTTATTTTCGGGAGCTTCGTAATCGGCGATCATCTTTTTACCGCCGCCGGAATACCCCGTGAGGGAAAAGCAGGAAAGCCTCGCTTCTTTTTTGAGAAGTCCGCATGCAATTAACGGCGCGACGAGCGCGATGAAGCCGCTTGCGTGGCAGCCGGGGTTGGCGATGCGTTTGGAAGAAGCGATCTTTTCTCTCTGTCCCCTGAGTTCCGGGAAGCCGTAGGCCCATTCGTCATTCACGCGGTGTGCCGTGGATGTGTCGATCACCACCGTACAGGGATTTTCACAGAGGGCGACCGATTCCTTTGCCGCGTCATCCGGCAGGCAGAGGAAAACAATGTCCGCATCATTGATGGCTTCTTTTCGCGCCGCAGCGTCCTTTCTCTTTTCCTCCGGCAGACCGATGAGCGAAATATCCTTTCTCTCGCTCAGTCTTTCCCGGATGCGAAGTCCCGTTGTTCCGGCGGATCCGTCAATAAATACGTTTGTCATTCCGACCCCTCCTCGCTGTGGCGGTGGATATTCGTCCCGGCTGTTGCCGGTACCGATTATTTATGCGCCTTTTTGATATTGTATTGCATAATTATACCAATTAATTGCGCTGTGTCAATGTAAATTCCCAACAAATATTTGTGCGTCATCTTTTACCCCTTAGGCATTTTGTATGGATGACCGTCTCTTCCCGCATCGCTTTTCCGAATCCGTTATACGTTGATGCCACAAAAAACGCCGAAGGGCTTTCCCTTCGGCGTTCAGTTTCATTCCGTTCTCTATTTCGGTGTGTTTTCTGCCATAACCGACGCATGGCGGCAGAGCGCTTCAAAGGTTTCCGCGCTGATGACGTGTTCCATTTTGCAGGCGTCTTTTGACGCGACCGCGGCGTCCACGCCGATGTTGACGAGGTAATCCGTCAGCACTTTATGGCGCTCATAAATGGTGGAAGCCACTTCTTTTCCGCTTTCCGTCAGCAAAAGAAAGCCTTTTTTATCCACTGTCAGATAACCGCCGGTCTTCAGAAGCCCAATGGCGCGGCTGACGCTCGGCTTGGAAAAGCCCATCGTCTCGCCCACGTCGATGGCGCGGACGTTTTTCTTCTTTTCGGAGAGGATATAGATCGTTGCGAGATACATCTCTCCCGATTCCTG
>JAKSPX010000032.1 GCA_024404415.1 Clostridia bacterium
GGGCCGGGAGGAAGAGGGCGCCGAAGCCGCCCACGTCGGAGAAGACACCGGGGGTGTTGGTGCGGGCGATGTGCTTTTTCATCAGTTCGACAGAACGGTAACCGGCGGTGATGTCCACACCGGCGGCCGCGTAAGCGTCGGATTTCGAGAGATTGTTCATAAGAGGTTATTCCTTTCCGTTCCAACAGTAGGTGCAGAGGTCACAGGGATCCATTCCGATGGCCTTGATGACGCCGTCGAGCGATTGGAAATCAAGCGAGGTGAAGTTGAACTTTTCGGCGATGTGCCGTCTGAGGTTCTTGCCGCGTTCGGTCTGACCGTCGGCATATTCCTCAATGTGCTCAAGCCCCTCGTCTCCCTCCAATTCCACAATGGTGCGGCGGGCGATCAGCTCCATGTCGCTGGTCGCGCGGGAGAAGTTGAGGTACTTGCAGCCGTACATGATCGGCGGGCAGGCCGAACGCATGTGCACCGACTTGGCACCGCTTTCGTAGAGGAAATCCACCGTCTCCTTGAGCTGGGTGCCGCGGACGATGGAGTCGTCCACGAAGAGGAGATTTTTGCCGCGGATGAGCTCGTTGACCGGGATCTGCTTCATCTTGGCGATCTTCATGCGGTCGGCCTGACGGGCGGGCATGAAGCTTCTGGACCAGGTGGGGGTGTACTTGATGAAGGCGCGGGCGAAGGGGATGCGGCTCTTGTTGGCATAGCCGATGGCGTGAGGCGTGCCGGAATCGGGAACGCCGCCGACGTAGTCGATGTCGGTGGGCACGCCGAGCGCCGCGTCCTGCTCCGCGAGGAGCTCGCCGTTTTTGTAGCGCATGATCTCGACGTTGCGGCCTTCGTAGGTGGAGGTGGGGTAGCCGTAGTAGCTCCAGAGGAAGGCGCAGACGCGCTTTTTCTTGCCGGGGGCGACGAGCTGAGTGATGCCGTCAGGGGTGATCTCCACCACCTCGCCGGGACCGAGCTCGCGTTCCAGCTCAAAGCCTAATTTTTCGTAGGCGAAGGATTCAAAGGATACGGCGTAGTCGTCCTCGCGTCTGCCGATGAGGACCGGCAGCCTGCCCAGACGGTCGCGCGCCGCGATGATGGCGCCGTCTTCTTTCAGAATGAGGATGGAGGCGGTGCCGTCGATGGACTCCTGCGCGAAGCGGATGCCTTCGGCAAAGTCGCTTTTCTGGTTGATGAGCGCCGCGACCAGCTCGGTGTTGTTGATCTTGCCGCCGGTCATGGCGTTGAAGTGACCGCCGCTGAAGGAGAGGAAGCGGTCAATGAGCTCATCGGCGTTGTTGATGACGCCGATGGTGGAAATGGCGTAGGTGCCGAGGTTGGAGCGCATCAGAAGGGGCTGCGGGTCGGTGTCGCTGATGCAGCCGATGGCGGAGGTGCCGTCCATCTCCTCAAAGATATGCTCGAACTTGGTGCGGAAGGGGGAGTTGCCGATGGAGTGAATGGAGCGCTGCAGGCCGTTTTTCGGGGAGTAAGCCGCGATGCCGCCGCAGCGGGTGCCGAGGTGAGAATGATAGTCGACTCCGAAGAACACGTCGACGAGACAGTCGTTATGCGAGGTAACGCCAAAGAAACCGCCCATAAGGTTCTCCTATGAATGTGGTAGATGATGGTTATGAATATTCAGCCGATTATTTCGCAAAGAACAGCTCGGAGAGAGCCATCGGTTCGATATACTTGCCGTCCTTGTAGACGCGCATGTTGCCGGAGGCGATCTCGTCGATCAGCATGACCTTGCCGTCAGCGTCGTAGCCGAATTCAAACTTGATGTCGTAGAGAACGAGACCCTTTTCAAGGAGGTCGTCGGCGACGATGGCGGTGATCTTCTGGGTCATTTCCTTGATGGCGTCGTACTGCTCGCCGGTCATCACGCCGAGGTCGACAAGGCCGTCCTTGGTGACGAGCGGATCGCCCTTTTCATCGTTCTTGAAGGTGGTCTCGACGTAGGAGGGGAGATCGGCGCCTTCTTCGCAGTAGTCGCTGTAACGGCGGAAGAAGCTGCCGACAGCCTTCTTGCGGCAGATGACTTCGAGGCCCTTGCCGAAGACCTTCGCGGGGAGAACTTCCATGGTGGTGTCGTTGAGGTCGGCGGAGATGAAGTGGGTCTTGATGCCCGCGGCGTTGACCTTCTCGAAGAAGTAGATGGACATACGGAGGTTGACGTCGCCGACGCCGTCGATGGTCAGGCCGACCGAGTTTTCGCCCGGATCAAAAACGCCGTCCTTGCCGGTGCAGTCGTCCTTGAATTTCAGAAGGTAGTTGCCGTTTTCGAGCGCGAAAACGTCCTTGGTCTTACCGGTGTAAACAAGCTTCTTTTCCATGATGATTTTCTCCTTTGATGTGTTGAAATATATAGATGGTGTTACTTACTGATTGAAGGAAGCGGAGATGGCGGCGTCCTTATCGAGCACCTTTTTGGCGTCCGCAGCGCGCTTTTCGTCCAGACGGCGGGCAAGATCGTCGTCCGAGAGGGCGATCATTTCCGCGGCAAGCAAAGCGGCATTGGCGCCTCCGTTGATGGCGACGGTAGCGACAGGAATGCCGGTGGGCATCTGGACCGTTGCGAGGAGTGCATCAATGCCGTCTAAGTTCGAAGATTTGCAGGGAATGCCGATGACCGGGAGGGTGGTGTTGGCTGCAATGGCGCCCGCAAGGTGCGCAGCCATGCCGGCGGCGGCGATGAGACAGCCGAAGCCGTTTTCACGTGCACTTCTTGCGAAGTCACGTGCCTGGTCGGGCGTGCGGTGTGCGGAATAGACGTGTACCTCGAAGGGGATCTCCAGCGCCTTGAGCATATCGACCGCCTTCTGAATGATGGGAAGATCGCTGTCGCTGCCCATGATGATGCCGACTTTTTTCATGATGAACTCCTTTCCAAATACAAAGCACCGCCCGGGAAACGCCTGAAAAAAGGTTAAGGGCACACTCGGACTTTCGTTCAAGTGTGCCCAGACGGACGGCTTTTCATATACGCTCCCTGCTCCTCTGTGGTGCTCCACACTAACCCGTCAGTTACAGGGGACGGCGCTTTCACAAGCACATGAAAAGTATAACATGGAAGGGGAAGACTGTCAAGAAAAAAGGCCTTTTTTAGAGGGGCAAAACGCCGAAATCACAAGGCGGATGGACTTGCCAACTGTGACAATTTGCCTTGCCTTTCCCTCCCGGCGGAGCGGCGGGCCGTTTGGCTTATTTCAGAACGATCCGGTAGGGGATGTTCCCGCTCGGCGTGCCGATTCCGGAAAGCATATCGATGGCATCCATGGTGCAGTCAAAGGAGAGGCAGCCGTTGAGGATGCGCGGGACGTGGGGAAGCTCTTCCAAGAGGAACGGATTCCCGAAATGCACGAGTGCTGTGACGCGGTTGGTGATCTGAAGAGCCTCGATGAGCGAGAGGAAGCGGGTGGTATAGGTCTCGCGCCCGATATAGGCTTTTGATTCGCAGAAGGTGATGAAGACCACGTCGTCATAATGAACATTCGTCTCGAGGACGTCGTAGTTGTTGCCCGCGGAGGGGAACTGGTTGATGGTCATCACGCCGGAATGGGGGAAGCGCTCTTTAATGCGCTTGGCGATGGCAACGGGGTTATACCAGCCGTTCGAGAAGGTGTCCACCGTGATCTTGCCTTCCTCAAGTCTCACGTCACCCTCGGTGAGGATGACAAAGAAGTGGCGGCCTTCGGGGTCGATGGAAGCGGAGAGGCCGGGATCGGTGATCGCGGCGATGGAGCGGCTGTTGATGGTGTTATATTCTTCCCATTCCTCCGGGGTGATCTCGGCGCAGAGCGGTTCTTCCAGCGAGCGGTGCTGTGCGTCGAGAACTCTTCTGACAGCCTCGTCGAGGCGCTCGGGGGTGATGACGCCCTTTTCGTAGGCTTCCTTCATGGATTCATAGGAAGGGACGATGGGCTTCCAGACCAGTGCGAGGTCGTTGCCGCCCTTGATGGCCAGGCCGCGGCAGCCCGATTCGCCGAATTTGGCGACTACGCCCATCATCGAAAGAGCGTCGGTCAGCATCAGCCCGTCAAAGCCCTGACGGCGCAGAATGTCCGTGACCTTGCTGGAGAGGCTTGCCGGGTATTCGTCGTCGATCTTCGGGAGCTTGGAGTGGCCGGTCATGATGCCGTCCAAAAGTCCTTTCTTCATGAGCTGCAGGTAGGGGTAGAGATTGTAATCCAGAAGCTCTCCCTCAGTCAGGGGACTTGAACCCTCAGCCATGTGGGTATCCACCTCGCACTTGACGCTGGGATAGTGCTTGCCGACGGTCATGATGCCCGCGTCGTGCATGCCCTTTGCGATAGCCGCGGCGAGAGTGGAGACACGCTCCTTGTCGCCGCCGAGCGAACGGACGGTGCCGCCGCAGGGAATGTTGATGGTGGTCATGTCGAGAAGGGGATTGCAGACGTTGGTGTAGCCCATCTTCTTCGCAACGACGCCGATCACCTTGCCGAAGAGGTAGGCGAGACGATCATCATCGGCGTAGCCGAGGGCGACATGACGGCCGATAAAGTGGCCGGGCATGCCGTTTTCCGCGTCGGTGAAGACGAGGATGGGGTAGTCGGCGACCTCCTTCACGCGGTCGATGAGGTCCTGGTGATTCGGCCCGATCCAGATCGCGCCGAGGGCACGCTTCCGGATGAGCGCAAGGCAGTTTTCAAAATTTTTCTCATTCAGCGAGTCGTCTCCGCCGCCGCCGATGAGGACCATGCCGAGCTTCTGTTCAAGTGTCAGGTCTTCAAATTTTAATTCCTTAATGACTTTTTTCATAGTATTTATACCTTTCTTTGCGATGGACCTTGCTTAGAGCGCTTTCGCGATCAGGTCATTGACCTTTTCGCGGACGGCAAGCAGTTTGGCGGAATCGCAGACGCACTTGGAGAAGACGATCTTTCCGGCAAGCGCTTCGATCTCTTCAATGACCTTTTCGCGTCCGACAAGGCTTTCTGCAAATCGGAGCGCGCGCTCATCCTGCAAGCCCTCGAAGAACTCGACGATGCGCATGGATTCCAGCGCCTTTCCGTCGTCGCCCGGATAGACCGAGTAGGCGTCGCCCGAGGGGACGAAGTAGTCGCCGGTGGAATCGAGGTAGGGGTTGACGACGTCCAGAGCGCCCTGGCTGCGGTAGAAGTTGTAGCCCCACTGCAGGAAGCCGACGATATTATAGCGGTAGAACTGGAAGCCGATAAAACGGGTGCGTGCGCCGGGCATGGCGAAGAGACGGTTGGAAACGCCCTTGCACTGGCCGCAGCAGTAATAGGTCCAGCGCTCGGGAATGTCTTCCGCAAGGAAAGGCTCGATGTGGTCGTTGGAGGGGACAGGGGTCTTCACGACGCCCTGCTTCCAGAATTCGATGTTGGAAAGCGCGTCCATGATGGTGTAATCCTCAAGGATGTCGGCCACGACGGCGCGGGAAGCGGCGTACTGCGGGAGCTGAGCGGTCTGCGGCTCGTCGGAAATGTGGAAGATGCAGCGCTTGTCGTCGCCGCGGGCTTTCATGTGGGCGAGGAATTCCTTGAGGAAGAGACGCAGGAAGCGCGGATATTCGCCCTCGGAAGCGTCGGATTCCCAACCGAAGAGGCGGACGAGCTTGCCATCGACCTCGCCCATCACCTTGGGCGCGTGCGCGGCGCCCCACTGGGAGAAGAGGTGGCTGATCTCGAACATCTTCACACCCACGCGGTCACACATGTCGATCCAGCGGTCGAGCTTTTCGAAATCGAAGAGATAATCATCTCCGACCTTCTTTACGCCGACGAGCTGCACCGTCAGGCGCTCGTGGCCGATGGCGGTGTCGAGCGGCGGGGTGAAGACGGGGGTGAGGAGGGTATTGATGCCATTTTCAACGGCGGTGCGGGCAAAATTCTCGGTGATGCGCCAGTATTCCTCCGAGAAGACCGGCACTTTATAGTATTCGGCGAGCGAGTCGGTGTGAAACCACTCGGTGACGTGCATTTTCTGTTCGGGCAAAACGGCGGGAATGATTTTCACGGAAAGGGTCTCGGTGACCTTTTCTTCTTCGGATTCCAGCGTGACGGAGATCGTCTTTTCACCGGCTTCCGCGTCGGCGGGGATCTTCACGGTCACCCAGAGGGTGCGCGGCTCGAGGGTCGTCACCGGGACGGTGCCGCCGTTGTTGAGCGGGCGGAGAAGGTCGGGGAAGAGACCGGGCTCCTTGGAGATGTAGTCGTCGTCGGAGCTGTCCGGGTAGGGGAAAACCGGCATCTGGGAGGGCACGAAGGCAACGAGGCGCAGAGAAGCGAAGGACACGAGGTCGCCGGAAAGCGAGGCCTTGTACCAGGTGCGGTGGGGCATATCCTCCGAAGCCTTGAAGGCGAGCTGGAAGGAAAGTTGTTCGCCGCGGAGGACGGAAATGCGCGAAAGCGGCACGAAATCCTCTGGCTTCATCGCGGGAAGGACTTTGTCAAGAGAAGAAAGAAGACGGGTCTTTATCATAGAGAATACCTCCTTGAAATTCCTCGGGTCTGATGAACCTATTTTACCACAGTTTTTTCATAAGGGCAAGAAGATCATCTCCTTAAAAGCAACATCCCGTAGGGCACGATGCCCTCATCGCGCCGTCTTTTCCATCACTCTTTCCTGTCAAACGGAACACCGGAGACGGCGTTCCCTACTTATAAGCTGTTCAACCGCTTAGGCGACCATTGGTCGCCGCTACGGTCACTAAATAGTTGAATAGCTTATGGCGTAACCGCGTAATCGTCTTCTGAAAACTGAATACTGAAAACTGAAAACTCCTCACTCCTCACTTCCTGCGTCTCTCTCTTGCCTTTTTCATCTCAAGGCGGTATAATAAGGGCATCCGATAAGCGAAAGGAAGAAACCATCATGATCATCATGTCCAACAATCAGTGGAAATGCGACTACAACCTCCCGGCGTGGGAAAAAATGGGGCTCGACTGCTCGGCGGAAGCGCGTGTGAAGGGCCTTGTGAAAGCGTATAAAGCCATCCTCCCGGACATTCTCGGCTTGCAGGAGGTCTCCATACACCTGGCGGAGCTCATGATGCAGGAGCTTGGAACCGTGCGCCTCCCGGACGGCGGCAAAGCGGAATATGAATATGTTTCGGGCGGCGACACGCCCATCGTCTACCGCCGCGACAAATATCTCCTGATCGAATCTGGCTTTTTCCGCTACCCCGAAGCCATTCCGGGACTTGAAGGAAGCTTCAACAACAGCGAAACCAAATCCTACGCCTGGGGCGTCTTTGAAGACCGCCTGACCGGGAAAAAGCTCGCCTTCATGTCCACCCACCTCTGGTGGAAATCCTCCCATCCCGCTTCCTCCTTCTATCAGGCGGGGAGCAACACCGCCCGCGCCTGGCAGATCGCCCTTGCAAGTGCGGAGATGGAGCGTGTGATGGCAAAATATAACTGCCCCGGCGTGATCGTCGGCGACCTCAATGCCTCGGTGAAGAGCCTCTGCCTTGAAAAGGCCTTCTCCCTCGGCTGGAAGGAGATCCACGACGTCGCCGAAGAGCGCGACGAGACCCGCGGCCACCACCATTGCGGCGGCGACGGCTTCTCCCGCGACGAACCGGGTCTTTTCGAGACCGCCATCGACCACATCCTCCTCAAGAACGCCGACGGCATCCGGGTGCCCTATTTCCGCCGCGTGACCGACGAATACCTGGACCCCGTCACCGACCATTACCCGCTCTACGCGGAACTGGTTTACTGAAGCCTGAAAAACCGAATAAAAACCCCTCTCAGTCACTTGCGAAATACTGAGAGGGGTTGTTTTTACTCTGAGAGAAATATTACTCTTCGATCTCCTCGTGCTCGACCTTCATGAAATAGGGCTTGCCGACGGTGAGGAAGAGGAAGCCGCCGAAGAAGAGAACGATCAGGGAGAGAATGCCGAAGCTTGCCTTGTCGGTGAGGCCGTAAACGAAGGCGTAGAGCGCCGGGCCGATGACGCAGGCGAACTTGCCGAAGATATCCATGAAGCCATAGTATTCGTTGGAGCGTTCCGCCGGGATGATCTGGCCGAAGTAGGAGCGGGAAAGCGACTGGATGCCGCCCTGCACCGTGCCGACCAGGGTGGCGAGCACCCAGAAGAGCACCGTGCTGACCGAGACGGCGGCGGCTTCCGTGAGGCCGACCGTCTCGTGGAAGTCGATCATGAAGCCCATGGCGAAGCCGATGACGGTGATGAAGGCGTACATCAGGACCGACCATGTGATGAGTCGGAGCGCGCCGAATTTCTTTGCGATGTTGCCGAAGACGAGGGACATCGGCATGGCGACGATCTGGGTGACCAGAAGCGCGAGGATCATGCCGATGGAGCCGAGGCCGAGGGTGTCGCCGTAGTTGGTGGCCATCGAGATGATGGTGTCCACGCCGTCGATGTAGAAGAAGTAGGCGATGAGGAAGAAGAGAACGGCTTTGTCCTTCAGGATGTGCTTGAAGGTGGAGATGGCGTTCCGGAAAGCCGTGCGGCCGAGCTCCTTCATCGGGGTATCGACGTAGTGCTTCTGTTCCACGTATTTCCAAAAGGGGATGGAGAAGATCAGCCACCAGACCGGGACGATGGCAATGGCGAGCTTGAAGCTGAGAATGCTCTGGTTCATAGCGAGCATGATGATGATCGAAATGACGAAGGGGATGGTGCTGCCGCCGATGTAGCCCATGGCGTAACCCCAGGCGCTGACCTTGTCCATGCGGTCCTTGGTGGTGACGTCGGTGAGGAAGCTGTCGTAGAAGAGGCAGGAACCGGAAATACCGATGCGGCTGACGATGAAGCCGATGATCATCAGCACCCAGTTGTCAAAGACTGCCATGAAAATGGTGAAGACCACGCCGATGAGGAGAAAGATCTTCCACAAGGTCTTTTTCATGCCCTTAAAGTCGCCGATGGCGCCGAGGTAGGGGGCGAGGAGGGCGGTGACGAGGTTGGCGAGCGACACGGCGTAACCGTAGACGGTGTCGATGAAGCCGTGGTTGGCAAGCTCGCTGATGACCATGGAGAAGTAGATCGGCCAGATCGCGGCGGAAATGTTGGTGTACCAGACCGAATTGGCCCAGTCATAGAAGATCCAGGCCCATTCTTCGCGGGAAAAACGCTTTTTCGGAGCAGTTTCCATTGTATTCAACTCTTTTCTCAGTTTGTCCTCTGAAGGATGATGTCATTATATCATCGGGATAAGGTTTTTGCAACAGTTTATTCACAAAAATGTCAAATTTACGGAAACGATGTGTGTGGAGGAAAACGACGAACAAATGTTTTATAAAAGAATAAAATAAACAAATGTTTACTGCCGAAAACAAGCCGAATTTTCTGCAAATCGGCGAAATCCGCAACAAAAAATGCTGTGTGGGCCTTGACAAAAACGGTTCGCTTGATTATAATAGTGGAGCGTAGTGGTAGTATAGTGGATGAAAGTGGAGCACGGCGGAGAAAAGAACGCCTGCCAACCCATCCATCACACCGAAAAATGCGGATCATCAGGAGGAAAGGAGGCGCACGACATGTTACAGGGTGAATACAGACATACGCTGGATGTGAAGGGCCGCTTCTTTTTCCCGGCGCAGATGAAAGAAGACATCGGCGAAAAGCCGACTATCTGCCGCGGCATCGGAAACTACCTCTGGGTCTTCTCCGAAAAGGATTGGAAGACCTTCACGGACAAGATCGTTGCGCTTCCCTACACCGACTCCGTCAAGATGCGCCACTTCTTCATCGCAAGATCACAGGAAGCGCCGATCGACGCGCAGGGGCGCGTGGTGATCCCGCAGTTCATGCGCGAGTACGCTGCGTTACAGAAAAACATTGTCGTCGTCGGTTCGCTTGACCGCGTCGAGATCTGGGACGAAGCCAGGTGGAACGAAGAGACCGACGGCATCAAGGCAAACGAGATCATGGATATCATGGAAAGGTACAACTTCTGATGGCGGACTTTCATCACGTCAGCGTTATGCTGACCGAGACGGTGGACGCGCTTTCGGTGAAGCCGGAGGGCATCTACGTGGACTGCACGCTGGGGGGCGGCGGTCATTCGCACGAGATCCTCAGAAGATCGCCCGACGCCGTTCTTTACGGCATCGACCGCGACGGAGAGGCCATTGAGGCCGCTTCGGCCCGCCTTTCGGAATTCCGGAATTTCACGCCCGTGCGTTCCAATTATACCGAGCTTGGCGCCGTCGCAGAAGAGTATGGCTTTTTCGGAAAGGCCGACGGCATTTTATTTGACCTCGGCGTCTCCTCCCACCAGCTTGACGACGAATCGCGCGGCTTTTCCTACCACGCCTCAGCCCCCCTGGATATGCGCATGGATAAGAGGCAGGAGGTCACGGCAGCGACTCTGGTGAATA
>JAKSPX010000320.1 GCA_024404415.1 Clostridia bacterium
GGAATGTGACAACGGCAAAAACCTCATCGATATCCGCATTGCAGGTAATCCCGCCTTCCGCGCGAAATACGAGCAGGAGATCCTCGGCGGCGTGACCGTCATCTCCTTCAAGGGCTCCCGCCGCACGGGCGAATTCGAGGGGCTTTACCGCGAATATACGCCTTCACGCGCCGATGAAGCATTCAAAGCCGTTCCCTATTATGCCTGGAACAACCGCGGCGAGGGCGAGCTTGCCGTCTGGATCCAGAAATAAGCCAAATAACCGAAAAGGAAGCTATACATCATGGAAAAAGAAAAGTTTTATATCACAACAGCCATTCCCTATGCCAGCCGCGTGCCGCACATCGGCAACACCTACGAAGCCGTTCTGACCGATGCCATCGCCCGCTACAAGAAAATGCGCGGCTACGACGTCTATATGTGCACCGGCACCGACGAGCATGGCCTCAAGGTCGAGCAGGTCGCGGCGGAGGAGGGCATCACCCCGAAGGAGCATGCCAACATGATCTCCGGCAAGATCCGTGAGATCTGGGATCGCATGGGCGTGGAATACGACTATTTTATCCGCACCACCGACGAGGACCACGAAGCGCGCGTCTCCCGCATCTTCCAGAAGCTCTACGACGCGGGTGAGATCTATAAGAAAGATTACGAAGGCTGGTACTGCACCCCCGACGAATCCTTCTACACCGACTCTCAGGTCGTCATGAAGGATGGCGTGGCCACCTGCCCGGACTGCGGCGCGGTTCTTTCCCGCGAAAAGGAATCCGCCTATTTCTTCCGGCTTTCCAAGTACGGCCCGAAGATTCTTGAATTCTTCGAGCAGAATCCCGATTTCATCGTCCCGGAATCCCGCCGCAACGAGATGATCAATAACTTCTTGAAGCCGGGTCTTCAGGATCTCTGCGTCACCCGCTCCACCTTCACCTGGGGCGTCAAGGTGCCATTTGACCCGAAGCACGTCGTCTACGTCTGGATCGACGCCTTGACCAACTACATCACCGCCCTCCGTTCAGACCCGGACGGCAACTCCGGCGAGCGCTTCAAGAAATACTGGCCCGCTGACCTCCACGTCATCGGCAAGGACATCGTGAGATTCCACACCATTTACTGGACCGCTATCCTCATGGCGCTGGGTGTGGAGCTCCCGAAGAAGGTGCTCGGCCATCCGTGGCTGCTCTTCGGCAACGACAAGATGTCGAAATCCAAGGGCAACGTCATTTACGCCGACGAGCTCTGCGATTTCTTCGGCCGCGACGCCATTCGCTATTATCTGCTCTCCGAAATGTCCTATAATGCCGATAGCTCCATCACCTATGAGCTTCTGATCGACAAGATCAACACCGACCTTGCCAACATCCTCGGCAACCTTGTCAGCCGCTCGGTCGCCATGGTCAATAAATATTTCGGCGGCAAGATCGAAGCGAGAGGCGAGAGGACTCCCGAAGATGACGATCTGATCGCCACCGCCGAAGCTACCGTGAAGAAATACGCTACTCTGATGGACGAATACATGGTCGCCGACGCCATCGACGCCGTCATCGCTCTCCTCAAGAGAAGCAACAAGTATATCGACGAGACTGCCCCCTGGACCCTCGCCAAGGACGAGACCAAGAAGGAGCGCCTCGAAGCCGTTCTCTATAACCTCCTTGAGACGGTGCGCATTGCCTCCGTCCTCCTGACCCCGGTGTTCCCGGAGACCACCGCGAAGATCTTCGCCTCCATTGGCTCCGAGAAGAAGGATTGGGAATCGGTGCAGAGCTTTGACGAAGCCGCCTCCTGGCAGGTCGGAAAGGCCGAACCGCTCTTTGCCCGCATCGACAAAGAAGCCAAGCTTCCCGAGGTCAACGCCTTCTACGAATCCAAGAAGGAAAAGCCCATGGTCTACGCCGATCAGGAGCCTGAGATCACCATCGACGACTTCATGAAGGTCGACCTGCGCGCGGCGAAGATCCTCGAATGCGAAAAGGTCAAGAAATCCGATAAGCTCCTGAGATTCAAGCTCGACCTCGGCTACACCGAGCGTCAGGTGCTTTCCGGCATCGCAAAATACTATCCCAACCCCGAAGAGCTGGTCGGCAAGACCTGCATGGTGGTCGCCAACCTCAAGCCGGTGAAGCTTCGCGGCGAACTCAGCGAAGGCATGCTCATCTCGGCCGACATGGCGAAAAAAGAGGGAGAGGACGAACTGGTCAAGCTCATCATCGTGGACGGCGACGTTGTTCCGGGCTCGAGGTTCAGATAATGGAATATAGCCTTTTCGATTCGCACGCACATCTCGACGATAAGGCTTTTGAAGAGGACAGGGCCGAACTGATTTCGTCCCTGCCTTCGTATGGAGTCGGTTGTGTCGTTAACCCCACATACAGCCGCGAGAGTATGATCTCCGTCCTCGCTCTCGCCGAAAAATATCCGTTCCTTTACGCGGCAATGGGGATCCACCCGGAAAACGCGGAGGACTGGGATCCCGAGACCGAGAAACTTCTGCGAGAGAACCTTCAGCATCCGAAGGTGAAGGCCATCGGCGAGATAGGCCTTGATTATCATTATGATCATACCGATAAGGAACTCCAGAAAAAGGCCTTCCGCGC
>JAKSPX010000321.1 GCA_024404415.1 Clostridia bacterium
CAGAGTCCGCACCCGATCGCCAGCCCCAGCCCGATGCCGAGGTAGCGGACCATCAGTCCCCAGGTGAGCCCGCCAATGCCCCAGATCATGCCGAAGCCGGCGCACTGCAGGAGCGTCTTCGCGGGCGCGGACATCGTGACGTTCCAGAAGTCCGGCACCGTGAAGGCGCAGATGAGCGGCGGGCAGAGGAGAAGCCCGAAGACGCAGTAGAACATCCACCACGTCTCGTAGGCCCACTGCTTCACGCCGCGGGCGGGGAGAAGGTGGGCTAGATACGTGGCGGTGGTCTGGCCGGGGGCGTCCGGGTCGGTGGCAAGGATGATCTCCTTCACCTCGCCCGTTTCCAGCCTTTCCAGAAGCTCGCGGATGGCGATGTCATCCGGGCCGGTGCGGGTGATGGGGTTGATGACGCCGTGCAGGACGTGATACACGCCGCGGAAATCGCGCGTCCGCTCAATGGCAGCCGCATCCTTGGGGTCAGAGACCACGCAGATGACCGAATGCTCGCGCCTATCGTCTGCGCAGACGCGGCAGAGCTCCCCTTCGGTCAGGTCGCCGCAGACCGGGCAGCGGTGGATGCGCTTTTTGGCTTCGAGAATGGCGTCGGCGAAGCCCTCCGCCTCGGCATCTCTCATGCCCAATATGGCAAAGGCCATGCGCACGGCGCTCTTTTTACCCACGCCGGGCAGGCGATGAAATTGTTCGATCAGCCGTTCCACGGCAGGCGCAAAGCTATCCACGGGTCACACCCATCCTTTGTTTCTTTATGTTTCTCAGAAGCCCAGCGAGAGACCGCCGGTGATCTTCTTCATGCCTTCTTCAGCCGCGTCGTCCGCCGCCTTCATGGCTTCGTTGACCGCCGCAGTGACCATGTCGCAGAGCATTTCCACGTCGTCCGGGTCGACCGCTTCGGGCTTGATGTCGATGGAGAGCACCTTGTGGTCGCCGTTGACGACTGCCTTGACCATGCCGCCGCCGCTGGTGGCTTCGAACTCACGGTTCTTCTGCTCTTCCTGGAAGTTCTGCATATCCTGCTGCATTTTCTGTGCCTGACGGATCATATTCATATTCATGCCGCCGCCCATGCCGTTCATGGGGAATCCGCCTCTTTTTGCCATAATGATATACCTCTTTCTTCTTTTCTTGTCTCTATTTATCGTTTGATGTTTTATCGGATATCCGCTATATCGGGGTTTTCCCGCCCGAAGGCCAGAAGCTCGGAAAAACCGTCGCGTGCGGCGGCCTCGGCTTCCTCTCCGTCGACACGGAGCGAGACCTCCACGCCCTTTCCGGCGTAGGGAGCGGCCTTTTCCGCAATGCGGTGAAGCGTCTCCTTGCTGTAAACCAGGTTCCGCATCTCCTCCGTCTTGCAGAGGATGACCAGATACCCTTCCGACTCCAGAAAATCGGCTCTCGACAGCTGGGTATAGGCCAGAAGCGGCAGCACGGAGCGCAGTTCGCGCATGAGTTCGTTTTTGTATTTCACCGGCGTGAGCTCGCCCATCGGCTTTTTCGGGGCCTGCGGGATGACCTCGGCGGGTGCTTTTGTCTCCTTCGGGATCTCGGGGACTTTCTCCTCCGCGGTTTTCGGAGTTGGTGCCGCTTTTACGGCGACCGTGCCGGAGAGCACGTCGTTCAAGCGCTTCTCCACGGCGTCCAGCCTTGCGGCCAGCGCCTGTGGGGTCTTTCCGGCGGGGTTGCAGAGCTTGATGAGACAGAGCTCGGTGTCCACCCGCGCGTTGGAGGAGGTGCGTAGGCGCGAGACCGTTTCGTTGATCTCGCCGATGTGGTAAATGAGTCTTTCGTAACCGAGCCTCGCCGCGATGGGCTCCAGCGCCTCGCGGGAATAACCGCTGCCGAGGAGCTCCACCCTTGCCTCCGCCTTGGTGACGGCGGCGTCGCGGAAGAGAAGCGAAAGGTCGTTTAAGAAATTGGAGGCCGACACACCGCGGGAATAGAGCTCATCCAGCGTCCTGAGCGCCGACGCGGTGTCGCACACGGCGATGGCGTTGGCCGCGGCGACCAGATGATCGCTCCCGGCGAGGCCGAGGAAGGAGGCGACTGCCGCTTCATCCACTGTGCCGCCGGTCCCGGCAAGCTGTTCCAGAGCCGAAAGGGCGTTGCGCATCGCGCCGTCGGACAAGGACGCGATCTTCTTCGCGCCGCCGGGCGTGAGGTCGATCCCCTCCTCCCCTGCCACGTAAAGGCAGCGGGCGGCAATATCTTCCTCGCGGATGCGCTTGAAATCAAAGCGCTGGCAGCGGGATATGATAGTCGCGGGCAGCTTCTGCACGTCGGGGGTGGCGAGAATGAAGACGACGGGCCCGGGCGGCTCCTCCAGTAGTTTCAGAAAGCCGTTGAAGGCTGAGGTGGAAAGCATGTGGACTTCGTCGATGATATAGACCTTCTTGCCGCCGGAGGACGGGTTGTAGATGGATTTCTCCTTGAGGTCGCGCATATCGTCGATACCGTTGTTGGAAGCGGCGTCCATCTCGATGACGTCTAAGAATTCGCCTTCTTCGATGCCGGTGCAGGTCTCGCAAACGCCGCAGGGGGAGGCGGGCACTTTAGGGGTGCAGTTGATGG
>JAKSPX010000322.1 GCA_024404415.1 Clostridia bacterium
CGGGAAAATGGCACGCCCGGTCAAGGTGAAGGGCTATTGCTCAACGGTGGACATCCTCCCGACCAGCCTGAGCCTCTTCGATGTGGACTACGATTCCCGCCTGCTCGCCGGGCGCGATGTCCTCTCCGACAGCATGCACGTCGCCATCCTCAAAAACCGCAGCTTCCTCTCGGAGCTTCTGGCCTTTGACAGCGCGACGGGTGAGGTGACCTACTTCGTGGAGGGGGACAAGGTGCCGGACTGGTACCTCGACGCGGTGAATGAAGAGATCGAGCGCCGCCTCGCCCTCTCCCAGCGCATTCTGGACACCGACTATTACCGCTATCTCTACGACGTCCTCGCCGGGAAGGCTTCCTGAAAAACCAGGTCTATCAGAAAGGAGCGTTTTGATGACCATCGCCCTCTACGCCCCCTGTGGCGATAAAAAAGAGCATGACGTCGCCGTCATGCTCAGAAATGCGCTCCTTTCCGCCTTTTTCCCCTCTGAAAAGCCCGAAAATATCTTCTGTTATGCCGCAAGCGGCCGCCCCATGCTGACCCTCCCCGGGTGCGATCTTTCGGTCTCCCATTCCCACGGCGCCGCGTCTGTAGCCCTCTCCCGCCCCGGCGTCATGCCGCTCCCCGCGTTTGATAGTGCGGAGTTTTTGCTTCTCGACGCGAGCGAAAAAGCCTTTCAAATCGGTCTGGATATCGAGACGTCAGCGGATAAAAAGCAGAAAACGGCAGAAAAAGTCGCCCGGCGGGAGTTTACCGCGGGCGAAATGGCGTATCTGGAAAAAGCGAGCGGGGATTATGGTTTTCAAGAGGCCTTTGTCCGGGTCTGGACGCGAAAAGAGGCCCTCGTCAAGCTCACGGGCGAAGGGCTCGCGGGGCTCGGAAAGACCGACTCGACCGATCTTTCCCCCGGCCTTCGGCTTTTCACTCAGAAGATCACCGTGGGCGGGAAGGACTATATCCTCTCCGCCGCCCTCCGGGAAAATTCAAAGGACTAAAAAATCGCTTTCGATGACCGAGCCGATATCCCTGAGAGGAAAAGGAAAATCCACCACTTTGCATCCGCAGCTTTCGATGAAGCCGCGGATCTTTTTTTCGTCCGGGTGGCCCGCAAGCGCCCCGTGAAACCAGATCTCGTCCCCGATCCGTCCCGAGGTGCCGCCGAGGAAGCCCCGGTGCTTTCCGAGGGCGATCTCCCCTTCTTCCACATTAAGCACCTCAAGGCCGGGAAGAACGGAAAGCACTTTATAAAGCCCCTCGTCTGCGGTGATGACGTGGCTTCCGTCGACGACGACGAGGTTACACTTGGTATAGCCCTGCCGGACGTTGATCTTCCTGAGTCCCTGCCTCCCGGCTTCGGCAAGAAGAGGCAGAGAGGTTATATTGAGCTTATGAATGAAGTAATCCTTCAAAAAAACGGCGTTATAGGCCGCGACGGCGGGATAAGCCGGGGCGTGAAAATCCTTCCCGGCGTAATAAAGAGGCGACGACGGCAAAATCCCCGCGCGGCAATAGAAAATATCCGCGTGGGAAGCGACCTCCTCCTCCACGCCTTCCCGGGGAGGAAGGAGCACCGCTTCATGCCCCCGCGCCTTTATGGCATCGACAAAACGCCCGTCGGCAAGCGACGAAAGATAGATATAGGACACAGCTTCCCCTCCTCCGTTTTTTCGTATTGTAGCACAGTTAAAAGCATCGGGCAAGATGCGTGCAGAAAGAGAATTTGAAGTGAGGAGGGAGGAGTTAGGAGTTAGGAGTTTTCAGACGCAATCCGGCAAAGACGGATTTCATTCATACAAGCCAATTGCAGGGTCGACTCACGAGTCGACCGAAAACTTTCCATTGTAAAAACATATCGCCCGCTCGGTCGGGATATGCGGAAGGTCAATCGGGCCTTTTGGTTTCGGAACTCTTTCCCCGATACGGGTTGACTTTCCGGGGCAAAAACGGTAAAATACAGAGGTAACCTACCGAATTGAGGAGCACAGATATGAGTCAAACCGTCAGATTTGCCGTGATCGGCTGCGGGCTGATGGGGCGCGAATTCGCAAGCGCCGCCGCCCGCTGGTGCCACCTGACCGGGGATATCCCCCGCCCGGAGATCGTCGCCGTGTGCGACCCCTCTGATAAAGCCAAAGCGTGGTTCAAAGAGAATTTTCCTTCTATCCGCTACGACGTGAGCGATTATCACGAGATTCTGGATAAGCCCGACATCGACGCGGTCTACTGCGCCGTACCGCACGTTCTGCATGAGGAAGCCTACACCGCCATCATCAAAAGCGGCAAGCACCTCCTCGGCGAGAAGCCCTTCGGCATTGACAAAAAAGCCAACGACGCCATCATGGAGGCGGTCAGAGAGCACCCCGAAGTCGTCGTCCGCTGCTCGAGCGAATTCCCCTATTTCCCGGCCTGCCAGGAGTTGATCCGCTGGATCCAAGAAGGCAAGCTCGGCAAGCTCATCGAAGTGCGCGCCGCTTTCCGCCACTCCAGCGACATGGATCTTAATAAGCCCATCAACTGGAATCGCATGGTGGAACTCAACGGCGAATACGGCTGCATGGGCGACCTCGGCATCCACACCGAGC
>JAKSPX010000323.1 GCA_024404415.1 Clostridia bacterium
CTTGGGGATTTGTGAAATGCTTATCAGCGTGACATACGCCTGCGGCGTGGGAAATGCCTGCGGGCGTGAGAGGATTTATTTCATTTCACATTGCGAAGCAATATTTCATAGTGGCGAAGCCATTATTTCACATTTGCCGCAAGGCGAATATTTCACTGCATGAAACACCTGCCGAAAAGGATATGTACCCTCTTCGGCAGGTGTTTGCTTATTCAATCTGTTGATCGAAATAACGTGCGGAAGAGCCTTTTGCTTTTATGAATTGACAGGTGCAAGGCAGGTATGATATCATACGTTTATTGAATACCGATGCGGAGCGTAAAAGCATGGATAAAATATTTCCTCTTTCGGGCAAGCCCATTGTGGTGATCGGCCCGATGGCCTGCGAAATCGAATATATCGCCTCAAGACTGGATTCTCCGCGCGAGGTCAATTTCGGCGGGTATCATTTCACGGTCGGAACGGTGGATGATTACCCGGTCATCGCGGCCAGGTCGCTGATCGGCATGGTGAATTCCGCCGTCACGACGGCGCTCGCCATCCGGGAATTCGACCCGGCGATGAGCATCATTCAGGGTACCGCCGGCGGCCACGACCCGGAACGCCACAAAAACGACATGATCCTTGGCGAGAGGCTGGTGGAGCTCGGCAACTTCTACACGCCCCACCGCGACGAAGGAAGGCGTACCCGCATCGAGGACTGGTACACGCCGGGCGAGGAGATCATGACCGACGAAGGCATCCGCCGCTTCACGACGCTTTTCAGCGATGAAGAGCTTCTCGAAGCCGCCGAGGAAACGCCCTACAACGCAGGAAAGCTGGTGCGCGGCACCATCGGGAGCGCCGACCTCTGGAATAAGGAGATCGACCGCATCGGCTATCTCCACCGCATCTTCGAAAGCGACGCCGAGGAGATGGAGGGCTTCGCCGTGGCGCAGGTGTGCATGGAATTCGGCGTGCCGATGATCGACATCCGCATTGTGAGCAACTCCGAACTCTACCCCGAGGAGGTCTTCTCGGAGGACGCGGGCGTGATCTGCCAGGAATACGTCTACCGGGTGATCCGGCACATGATCGAAAAGAAATAGCTTCGGAACGCGTACACAGAGGATTTACGGAGATAAAATACGTATGAAGATTCTGGTCATCAATTGCAGTCCCGTGAAAAACGGCGCGACTGCGGAAATCGTCAAGATCGTCAGTAACTGCGTAAGCAAAGAAAATGAAGTGAGAAGCGTCTCCATTGACGATTATGAGATCGCTTTCTGCAGAGGCTGCAGAACCTGCCATGCCACGGCAGAATGCTTCCAGAAGGACGACGTGACCCGGCTGATGGCGGAGTATGAGTGGGCGGATAGGATCGTATCCGTATCCCCTTCCTGTTGGGCGGATATTCCCGGCCAGTTCAAGGCGTTTATAGACAGATGTACCCCCTGGTGCAATACGCATGAGCCGCATAAAAAACTCTCCGCCGGTAAAAAGGGCTACACCATCGCCTTGAGGACCGGCCCGGGCATGCAGGAATGCGTCAGGATCATCGGCAGTATCGAGCATTTTTACGGTCATCTGGAAATTGAACCCTGCGGCAGCTTGGGTCTCTGTTCTGTGGAATATAAAGAAGACGTCACCAAAAGAACGGATGAAATAAAGGAATTCTGCGAAAGCATTCTGAAATGACACATCCCGGCTTATCCTGCAAAAAAATATCCCGCCGGAGAGGATAATTTCCTTTCCGGCGGGTTCGCTTTTGGAGTGGGAAAAATTATATGGTTCAGACGACTTCGAAGAAGATATCCATGCCCGGGAAGGCGGGAAGCTCGAAGAGGAATTCCGGCGGTTCGGGGATGGTGGTGGTGGCGTCGCCTGCGCAGGCGGGAAGCGGGAGGGCGATCTTGTCGGTGATGGTCCTGCCCCAACCGCCGATCATGCGGATGCCTTCGCACTCGCCGCGGACGATGACCTGCACCTTGCCGCCGTGCTCACCGTAGCAATGGAGGCCGTAGAGGTTGTTGTCATAGGCGAGGAAATTGCATTTGGTTTCGGCACCGACGTAGACGCGCTGGCCCATGCTGAGGTGTTTATTGATGTTGCGGGTGACTTCCTTCGGGAGTTTATAGAGGTCGGCGTAGTTTTCCGGGACGTTGAGGATGAAGAAGCGGCCCTTGCCGTAGTTGTCCTCGGTCATCATCGGGAAACTTTCCTCGTCGCAGCAGAGGAGGATATCGCCGTGGGTGGCGTTGGTCTTATACTGCATGATCTCAAAGAGGACCTTTTCAGCACCCTTACAGACGCCGCCGCCCATGTAGTTGGCGTTGGAGATCATGTATTCGTTGCAGAGGACGTGGCGGCCGGTCAGGCGGACAGAGGTGAGATCCTTGATGCCCTTGTCGTACATCTTGCGGAAGTAACCGATGGTGACGATGGCGTTGCCGCCTTCGCGGACGTATTTCTCCAGTTTTTCCATGGAGGTCGGGTCTTCGGCGGTGCTTTCGGTGAAGAAGACGGTCGCGGCCTTGTCGTCGAAGAAGGGGGAGGGCTCCACGTTGGTGCCGCACATACCGAGGTAGTTAT
>JAKSPX010000324.1 GCA_024404415.1 Clostridia bacterium
GCTTTTTCCTGTTTTCTCATGACCTGACCGTCCTTTCATCTATTCACCCGTACAGTATACCTTTTTTCTCTGTCGGAATCAAGGTATGAAAAAGACCTTTCCGGGAAAGATAGGAAAAATCCATGACGTGAGGTCTCTTTCATGTATTCAGACGATCAATATGACGATTTGCTCCGCAAATTCGAAAAAGATATTCATTTCGGCGTTTCCTACGACGTGCTCCGGCGGCAGTTTATTTCCGGCGGGCGTCGCTGCACCTTATATATGATCGACGGCTGTACCTCGCAGGACGAGGTCGCGCTTTTCCTTACGCGCATGATGGCATGCCCCGAAAAGGACGGCGCCCCGGCGGCGTTTGCCGAGGTGGTCGCGCGCTACCTTCCCTACGGCGAGGTGAAAAAGCGCGATCAATACCGGGATATCCTGAATGATCTCCTCTCCGGCTCCCCCGTGCTCTTCGCCGAGGGGGTGCCGGGCGCTCTGATGATCGACGCGCGGGAGATCCCCCAGAGGCTCACCACCGAGCCGGATAAGGAGCGGTCATTACGCGGCTCGCACGACGGCTTCACCGAGATCCTCGTGCACAACACCGCCCTCATCCGCAAAAGGCTCCGCACCCCCGACCTCATCTTCGAGGCCCTCAAGGTGGGCGTCTCTACCAAGAGCGAGGCGATCCTCTGCCACATGGAGGGGCGGGTGGACGAAAAATATCTGGATTCCATCCGGGAGCGCATCAGGTCCTGCCCCGCCGAAGGCATGGCCATGAATCAGGAGTCGCTCGCGGAGCATCTGGTGAAGGTGCCGCTCTGGAATCCCTTCCCGCGCATCCGCCAGTCGGAACGCCCCGACATGATCTCCGCGGCGCTTCTGGAGGGCAAGATCGTCATCCTTGTCGACAACGCCTCCACGGCCATGATCCTGCCCGCCCGCTTCCTTGATTTCTTCAAGGAAGCCAACGACTACTATTTTCCGCCCTTCATCGGGAGCTATTACCGCATCGTCCGGGTAGCGATGATCTTCATCGCGCTCTTTCTGACCCCCTTTGTGCTCCTGATGAACCGCTACGCCTCCTCCCTTTCTTCCTTCTGGGATTTCATGCTCCTCAAAGAGCCCGCCGAGATCCCGCTTTACGCCCAGTTCCTCGTCTACGAATTTCTGGTCGGGATGCTCCGCATGAGCGCCCTCAACGTCCCCAACAACGTCGGCACCGCGCTCTCCACCGTCAGCGCCATCATCGTGGGTGAATTTGCGGTCAACGCCGGGTGGGCCTCCAACGAGGTGGTCTTCTTCATGTCCTTCGTGGCCGTCACACTCTACGCCCAGCAGAATCTGGAGCTCGGCTACACGCTGAAATACACCCGCATCCTCTACCTCACCGCGGTGGAGCTTTTCGGGGTCTGGGGTTTTGTGATCTTCCCGGTATTGCTTTTCACTTTCCTCGCCCTCATGAAGACCGACGACGGCAAGCCCTACTTCTCCCCCATCATCCCCTGCCATCCGAAGGAGCTCAAGCAGATGTTTTTCCGAAGCCGGATCAAAAGATAAAAATACTGCCGTGGGGCCGATCCCCACGGCAGTATGCTTTCCGCCGAAGCGTTATTTTTTGCGTTTTCCCTGATACCCGCGATATTCGATGGGTCCCGGGTAATTTTCCACGCCGCCGCGGCAGCGCTTAAGGTAATCCAGAGCCGTGAGCTGGGCCGACCACTCGACGTCGTCAAAGTGCACCGGGTCGTGGTAGCCTTCGATATCGCAGGAGCCTTCAAAGCCGTTCATGAGGAGGATGGTGAAGAAATCCGCCCAGTTGGAGTCGCCGAAGCCCGGCGTGCGGTCAAAGAAGACGTTGTAACCCGCGTCCATGCCGTGCTCGCGGATGATATCCCACGCCACCGTGCCGTCCTTGCCGTGGATGTGCGCGACCTTTTTGGCGTAATGGCGGAGCTGGGCCACCGGGTCCATGAGCTCGTTGACCGCGTGGGCAGGTTCCCATTCGAGCATGAGAGCATCCGACGGGACGGCTTCAAACATCAGATCCCATGCGTGCGGGCAATAGGCCATGTTGGTGCAGCCCTTGTACCAGCCCTCGCCGCAGCCCTCAAGCGCCAGCGTCACGCCATTATCCTCGGCGAGAGCGCAGAGCTCGGTGAAGACCTTCTTGAAAAGCGGCATGGTCTCGGGGATGGATTTATCCGGTTCGCCTCCGGCAAAGACCGAGACGATCTTGCAGTCGTAAAGGCGGGCGTTCTTGATGAGTTCCTTGAGATATGCGCGCTTGTCTTCTTCCAGAAGGGTGTTGAAATAATAACCGCAGGAGGCGATGACGCTTTCGCCCTTGGTCTCGTTGATCTTTGCGGCGTGCTCCTTCATGGTGGGGAGGATATTCTGGAGGGTGCCGTTGAAATCCAGCTCGTAGCTTTCAAAGCCCTTGGCATTGAGTTGGGGCATCATGGTCGACGCGGCGGTGGCGGGGATAACGGTGCCGATCTTGATATCAAACATAATCAAATTCCTTTCATAAAAGCGCAATCGGCTGCATTTCACAGCCGATTGCGTGTTTTTTTCATGACT
>JAKSPX010000325.1 GCA_024404415.1 Clostridia bacterium
GCCGACTACGACGTCAAATAAGTAAAAAGAAACGCATATAAGGATGACCACGGCTCATAGTGCATAAGCATCAAATGCAGACAAGGCTCTCCCTCCGGGAGAGCTGGCGAGCGAAGCGAGACTGAGAGGGCAACGCACAGGTTTACCGGAAGACAAAAGCATTCAATAATTGCCTTCCGGCCCTCTCCGTCAGGACTTCGTCCTGCCACCTCCCCCGGAGTGGGAGGCGTCTTTAGGGAGCTTATGACACTGTTTCGGCAGCCATGGTCATCCTCTGTAGGGGCAGATGCCCACATCTGCCCGTATTGTAATCGCAAGCAGAAAGGAAGACTGTATTTCGGTATTTTCCGGAAAACAGATGCGATATGGCCGATAAACGAGATTATTACGAGGTATTGGGCGTAGAAAAGGGCGCGTCGGAAGACGAGATCAAGCGCGCCTACCGCAAGCTCGCCAAGCAGTACCACCCCGACCTGAACCCGGGCAACAAGGAAGCCGAAGCCAAGTTCAAGGAAGTCGGCGAGGCTTATGAGATCCTCTCCGACCCCGATAAGCGCCAGAAGTATGACCAGTTCGGTCACGCGGCGTTTGATCCCGCCATGGGCGGCGGCGGCGCGGGCTACGGCGCAGGTGGATTCGGTTTCGAGGATTTTGACCTCGGCGACATTTTCGGCAGTTTCTTCGGCGGCGGCGCGACCCGCTCTTCGGGCGCAAGACGCAACGCCCCCAGACAGGGCGAAACGCTGGAATACATGCTCAACCTCACCTTTGAGGAAGCGGCCTTCGGCGTGAAAAAGGAACTCCGCATCGAACGCATGGAGACCTGCCCCGACTGCAACGGCACCGGCGCCGAAAAGGGGAGCACGGTGGAGACCTGCTCGGTCTGCCACGGCTCCGGCCAGGTACAGCAGGCCACCAGAACGGCCTTCGGTATGTTCTCCCAGACCGCCGTCTGTTCCGCCTGCCGCGGCAAAGGCAAGATCATCAAGAACCCCTGCAAATCCTGCTCCGGCAACGGCATGAAGCGCGTCCAGAGGACCGTCACGGTCAACATTCCCGCCGGTATCGATAACGACCAGACCATCGCCCTCCACGGCGAAGGAAGCCACGGCGTAAACGGCGGCCCCGCAGGCGATCTGCACGTCACAGTGCGCATCAAGCCGCACGCGCTCTTCACGAGAAAGCGCTACGACGTCTACTGCGAGCAGCCGGTCACCATGGTGGAAGCGGCGCTCGGCGCGGAGATCGAGGTGCCGACCATCGACGGCCCGATGACCTATAAGCTGCCGGAAGGCACCCAGCCCGAGACGGTGCTCAGGATCCCCAAGAAGGGCATCCCGGTTTTGCAGAGCAAGACCAAGGCGCGCGGCGACCACGTACTTATCATCAAGGTCGAGATCCCGAAAAACCTCAACGAGCGCCAGAAGACCATCCTCAGGGAATTCGAGTCCAATTCCGGCGAAAAGAACTTCGCCGCGAACAAGAGCTTCTTCAAAAAGGTGAAGGACCTCTTCAAATAAGAAAACGATCATCCCGCCGAAAGAAAATCGAAGCGGGATGATTTTCCATACCCGAAAGGGGATGAGAAGAGCATGAAAAATCAAAAATTCCGGAACGAATGGAAATTCATCGGCAGGGAAGCCGACCTCATCAAGGTCGAAGCGCGCCTCCGGGGGATCATGGAGCCGGACGATAACGGCGATGAGGGCGTTTACCGCGTCCGAAGCCTCTATTTTGACGATCTTCAGAATTCCGCCGCCGACGATACCGCCGCAGGCGTCAGCGAACGGAATAAGTGGCGCATCCGCTGTTATGGGGACGACCCGACCCACCTGAGCCTGGAATGTAAGGAAAAGCGGGAGGGGATGTGCCGGAAAAGCGCCTGCCTCCTCACGCATGAGGAGTATGAAAGCCTCCTTTCCGGGAACGTCGGCGAGCTTCTGTGGCGGGAGGACAAGCCGCTTTTAAGAAAATTCGCCATCCTGATGGAGACCAGGGTCTACCGCCCCGCGGCCATCATCGACTACGAAAGAACGGCTTTTGTCGAGCCGCTTTCCGGCACGCGCATCACCTTTGACCGCAGGATCGCGGTCGGGGATGATTTTGAAAGCTTTCTCACGGGCGATTACCCGCTCATCCCTTTGGAGATGCCCGATCGGCATGTTTTAGAGGTCAAATTTGACGAGATCCTTCCGGGCTATATCAAAAGCGCCGCGGCGGAGGGCTTTACCCGCACGTCCTATTCCAAATATTACCTCGGAAGACGCATTCTGAGCGCCCTTCAATGATAGGAGGCAGAACGATGATCAGCGAATTATTTGCGAATTTCACAAAAGCCTATGAAAACCCCGCCCTCACCACCAAGGCCATCGCCATGGTTTTGGGTGCGGCGGCGCTTCTCGCGTTATACGAGTGGGTGGTCTACCGCGTGGTGAGCCATCGCGCGTTTTATAACCGCTCCTTCCACATCACGCTGGCCGTCCTGCCGCTCTTCATCGCGGCCATCATCTTCAGCCTGCAGACCGATCTTCTCATCACCCTCGGCACCATCGGGGCGCTGGCC
>JAKSPX010000326.1 GCA_024404415.1 Clostridia bacterium
ACGGTGTCGGTGCCGACCGTCATGATCTCCTGAAAGGAGTCGTTTTCGCCCATGCCGACCCAGTTGAGCGCGCCAAGCGACTGAGCCGCGCGGGCGTATTCGATCATGCCGTTTTCCATTCCTTCCCCGTAGACCGGGAGGTGGGAGAAGGCGGGCATCATGATGGGGGTCTTGTAGGTCTTCCCGAAGATGACGGTGTCCAGCGACGGAACGGCGGAAGAGATCAGTCTTTCTTCCACCATGAAGGAGTCAAAGGCGGCGCGGGCAAGATGATTCGCGTTTGCGGGATCAAATTCTTTCATGGATATCACCTCGTTTTTTCTTTTTATCATACCACAAATCGCGAAAAAAAGAAAGGGGCTGTAAAAAACTCACTTGTCATTGCGAGACCATCCCGCAGGATGGTCGCGGCAATCCGTTTTCGGTAAAAAAGAAGGACTCCTGTACCAACGTGTATTGACGCCGGTACAGGAGTGACGAGGCTTCATGAGTTTTTAAGCCCGGGAAAAAGCGTTATTCGATATGTCCCATCGTGATGTCGGTGAGCTCGGAGAGGGAATACATCCCGCATCCCGTGATGGTGGTGTCGCAGGTATCGTTGATGGCGTCGGTCCATTCTTTGCCGATGGCGTCTTTGCCCTTCATCATGCCGATGATGCTGCCGACCGTCGCGCCGTTGCAGTCGGTGTCGAAGCCGGTCTCCACAGCCATGGTGATGGACTTGCCGTAATCAAGCCCGCCGTATAAAAGCGCGGCGGCGACGATCATGGCGTTGGAATTGGTGTGGCACCAATGATGCTGGTTATATTCATCCCACTGGGTGTGGATCTTTTTGAAGGCTTCCTCCTTGAAAACGCCGGCTTTGAACCACGCGATGACGTTTCCGACGTCCTCGGCGAGGCGGCACTTGGCGGGGATCTGGTCAAGACCCGCGAGGAGCACTTCAATGGGGTCGTCAACACACGCGGCGGCCGCAATGGCGGCGGCAATGAACATTTCGCCGTAGATGCCGTTTTTCACGTGGGAGATGGAGGCGTCGCGCCAGGCCATATCGGCGGCGGTCTCCGGGTCGCCGGGGTTGATGTAGCCGAAGTAGTCAGCGCGGATCTGCGCCCCGATCCATTCACGGAAGGGGTTTTTATAAATAGCGGACTTGGGCGGCGTGATGGCGTTCACGAAATTCATGTAAGCCACGCGCTCGGCGGTGCAGTAAGCCGACATGGGCTGGGAGGAGAGCCAGACGTGCGCCACGTCGGTCGGCGTGAAATCGCGGCCGTGATCCCCGATGATGCGCTTGGCAGCCATGACGGTGTAGTTGGTGTCGTCGTCCGGGGGCATGTAGCCGGGCTTGTAGCAGTGCTTGAGGTAGGCGACGTTATGCGGGAAGACCTTGGTGATCTCGTCCATGTTGTCGCCGAAGTAGCGGGTGATAGGCCAGTTGCCGTCGGCTTTTCCGAGCTTTTCAAGGTCGGGCGTGCGCATCCCTTCGACCGGCTTGCCGAGCAGGCAGCCGCAGATGCGTCCCAACCACGCGCCGTAAATCTTTTTATAGAGTTCGTCGCCCTTGGCGGGCTTTTTGTAGCTGTGGCGATTTGCGGGGCGGGAGGCGAGGATGCCCTCGAGATCCGAAGGCTCAACGTAAGGGTAATCCGGGCGCTGCGGAGCGTTCAGGAAGAGATCGAAGAGCGCATCCGCCATGGCTTCGCGCTTATCAGAGTTGTGCGGCATGGCGTTCACAGCCTCCACGAGCGCACGGTACTTTTCTACGTCCTTGCCTTCCTCCAGACACTGCTGAAAGTCGGTCAGAATGTTTTCACCGTAAACTTCCCAGCTATGGGCAAACGAAAGGTCTTTCCATTCCATGATCAGCATCTCCTTATCTGATTGATTGGAGGTATTATATACCAAAACGAGCGGTTTGTCCATCTTTTTCGTTTTCCCGGAAGAGCGAAAGTTCTTGTCAAAAATACGCGGATATGCTATACTCATGAAAAAAGAAACGTGTGAAAAGGGGCGGAAATATGAATACCGAAAATAGACTGCGTACGTCCGCGGAGGATCCCCTCGAAGAGCTGATCTCCCGGTGGAGCGCAAAGCCGCTCCCGAGAGGGGAGAAACAGGGACGCGTGAAGGACGACGGACAAGCGGTGGAGGATGCGCCGCGCGGGCTCATCCTCGGCGCGAGGCTCCTCTGGACCTATTCCGCGGCTTACCGCGTGACGGGGAAGAAAGCTTACCTTGCCTCCGCCGAAATGCTCTATCATTACCTCAAAGAGGCCTTTTTCGATAAAGAGTGCGGCGGCGCGTTTTTTGAGATCACGCATGACGGAAAGCCATTACGGGATTATAAGCACGTCTACGCCGAGGCCTTCGTCATTTACGCCCTTTCGGAATTTTACCGCGCATCGGGCAGGGAAGAGGCGCTTTCGGACGCTTATCAATTCTTTGACTTTATTGAAAAGGCGCATGACGACACTTTCGGCGGCTATTTCGAGGTCCTGCACCGCGACGGCACGCACGCCAAAGAGATCCTCGGCACCAACCAG
>JAKSPX010000327.1 GCA_024404415.1 Clostridia bacterium
ACTTCACCTTTTGTCCTTGCTCAATGAGGGGGTCTGCCCGGATTGTGCCTATTTACCCTCATCCGTCATTTGCTCTGCAAATGCCACCTTCCCCCATAGATGGGGGAAGGCTTTCGAGGGGTAAATCGCTATAAGCGCAATCGCGTAAAAGCGCAATCGCGCAAATAACTCCTCACTCCTCAATCCTAACTCCTCACTATAAAAAAATATCGGAGGTACATATCATGAATAAGAAAATCAAAGTCGGCATCGCGGGCGTCCGCGGTCTTTCCACCCTCATGGGTCTCCGCGCCATCGACGACGTGGAGATCACCGCCATGTGCGACCTCGACGAGGCGCACCTCAACGACGCGGCGGCCAAGATCGGCTGCGACAAGAAATACCGCGTGTTCGACGATATGCTCGAACCGGATATCGACGCGGTCATCATCGCCACTCCGATGCAGTGCCACGTTCCGCAGGCCATCGCCGCCATGGAAGCCGGCAAACACGTTATGTGCGAGGTGACGGCGGGCGTTTCGATGGACGAGCTCTTCTGGCTCTGCGAGACGGTCGAAAAGTACAACCGCATCTATATGTACGCCGAAAACTACATCTACACCCCCGAGGTGCAGACGGTCAAGAACATGGTCAATCTCGGTCTCTTCGGCGACACCTACTACGCCGAAGGCATGTATCTCCATAACCTCGACGGGCTCTTCGTCTACCCGAACGGCAAGACCTCGTGGAGAAGCTACTGGCAGTGCGGGAAACGCGGCAACTTCTACCCCACCCACTCCATCGGCCCGGTCATGCAGTGGTTCCCCGGCGATCACATCACCGAGATCTCCACCTTCTCCCCCGGCGTTTATAACACCCGCGGCTTAAAGCAGGACAGCGGTACCACCACCATGTGCCGCACCGCAAACGGCAAGCTTCTCTCCATCCGCGTGGACTGCATGTCTCCCCGCCCGCACAACATGGATTATTATATCCTGCAGGGCACCAAGGGCATCTTCACCTCCAAGGCGCACGACAAGGATATGCACCGCATCTCCCTCATTTCGGATGAAAACCCCATGGGTCATATGCACTGGGACGACATCTCCGCTTACAAGGAATACCTCCCCGAGCGCTACCAGAAGGCGACCGAGGAACAGCTCCACGCCGGTCACGGCGGCGGCGACTTCTTCATCGTTGAAGATTTCATCAACGCCGTCCGGAGCGGTGAGCAGCCCAACCTCGACGTCTACACCGCCTGCGAATGGACGGCTGTCGGCCTGCTCTCCTCCCTCTCCGTTGTCAACAACGGCCGCACCATGGAGATCCCGCGCTTCCGCAAGAATATGCCGCTGGAAGAAAAGATCGTGAAACTGTAAAAAGTTTGGAGTTAGGAATTAGGAGTGAGGAGTTTTCAGTTTTCACTTCCTCACTCCCCACTAAAAAATCGGAGGTCGTATTATGCTTCATCCAACCAAGATCACCGTCCATGCTTTCTCTGTGATCGGCAAGCCCGGACTCGTCGAAAAGGGTTCCGACACGGTTAAGAAGCTCTGGGCGGAAGCCAACGCGCATTTTGCCGAGGTCGCGCCCTTTGCAAAAAAGAACGACGCGGGTGTTCCCGTCGGTTTCTGGGGCGTGATGAGCCGCGCGGACATGAGCTTCCTTCCCTGGGAGGATGATTTTTCCCGCGGGCTTTATATGGCGGGCGTGGAAGTCCCGGAGGACGTCATTGCCCCCAAGGGCTGGAAAAAATGGATCGTCCCGGGCTTTGATGCGCTCAAAGTGAAGGTTGAAAGCCCCGATACCTTCCGGGAAATGCTTTCATGGATGGCGGAGAACGGCTATGAGCTTGTCGCCGCCGTGCAGGACTTCACCGATCCCGCGACCGGCGAAAACTACATGCTCTTCCCCGTCGCGTGGAATGACTCCAAGAGAGAACTGATCCGCCGCGAAAAGGAAAAGGTTGATCCCGTCGCCCCCTGCGGCTTCCATTGTGACCATTGCTTTATGTCCGAATGGTGCGGCAACTGCCGTTCCGCCTGCAATATGTGCTCCTACGCAACGATTTTCGACGACAACCGCTGTGAAAACGAAAAATGCTCGTCGGAAAAGGGCTTTGACGGATGTTATGACTGTCCGGCGCTTGAGGAATGCCAAAAGGGCTTCTATAAGGAACCCTCCGGCGCTTCCGCCAAGGCTTTCGCCCTCTTTATCCGGAAATACGGCAAAGCGGAATATGAAAAAGTCCTGATCAGGGGCTTTGAGATCGGCGAAGGCAAGACTGTCCGGGAGATCGTCGCCATATTAGAAAAAGCGAGATAGCTGACAGCCGCAGGGGAGATCTGTGATCTCCCGATACCTTATTATCAACAATGAAATACGGGCGATCGCAGATCGCCCCTGCGGTAGGGCGGGAATGTGATCTGCACCGACAAAGACGGACGACTGCAGCTACAAGTATCTGCCGCAGCGTGAGTCGCCCCTGCCTGGCATTGCACATCCCGTAGGGCGCGATGCCCACATCGCGCCGTCTTTCCCGGCGCATATCCCGG
>JAKSPX010000328.1 GCA_024404415.1 Clostridia bacterium
GATCTGGCGCTGATGAAGGATCTCAACATCAACGCTATCCGCACCTCGCACTATCCGCCCGCCCCGATCATGCTCGCCTACGCCGACGAGCTGGGTTTCTATGTCGTCGATGAAAGCGACCTCGAGACCCACGGCTTCGCCTGCCGCAACGCCAAGGGCGGCTATGAGCCCAACTCCCCCGAGTGGCCCTGCGGCAACCCCGAATGGCGTGACGCCTTCGTCGAGCGTGCAGAGAGAATGGTCCTGCGTGACCGCAACCATCCCTCGGTCATTTTCTGGTCCCTCGGCAATGAATCCGGCTTCGGCCCCAACCACACTGCCATGTCCGAGCGCATCAAAGAACTCGATGCCTCCCGTCTCGTCCACTACGAAGGCGCAAGCTGCTTCGGCGATCCCGCCGACACCGTTGACGTGGTCAGCCGGATGTACACCGATGTCGCTACCCTTGAGGAAAAATTCGCCAAGGATACCACCGATCCACGCCCGTTCTATCTCTGCGAATACGCACACGCCATGGGCAACGGCCCCGGCGACATCTGCGATTACTGGGAAGTCATCTACAAATATCCGCGCCTCATCGGCGGCTGCGTCTGGGAATGGGCTGACCACTCGGTCCTCGACGAGAACGGCGTCTATCGCTACGGCGGCGACTGGGGTGAAGAGACCCACGACATCAACTTCTGCTGCGACGGTATGGTGCTCGGCGACCGCTCGCTCAAGGCCGGCTCCCTCGAGATCAAGACGGCTTACCAGCCCGTGAACGGCTCCTACGCTGACGGCAAGCTCACCCTCGTCAACCGTTACGACTTCCTGAATCTGCGTGATTTCTCGCTTTCCTACCGTGTCGTCTCCGACGGCAAGGTGCTTTCCGAGGGCACTCTGGATTCCGACATCGAGCCGCACGCTGAAAAGCCCTACGTCCTCGACGCGATGCTCCCCGCCACCTGCCGCTACGGTGCGACGCTGGATATCGACCTCACCCGCGACGGTGACTCCGTCGGTGCTCTGCAGTTCGAGCTTCCCGCCAAGCGTGCGTCTCTCAAGGGTGAAGGCAAGGCCGAGATCACCGAGGATGCGAAAAAAGTCTATATCCGCGGCAACGGCTTCGCTTATACCTTCGACAAGCACTACGGCGTGATCGAATCGCTTGAAAAGGGCGGCATTCCGCTCCTCGCCGCTCCCGCCAAGCTCTCCGTCTGGCGTGCGCCTACCGACAACGACCGCAACATCCGCGCCGAATGGGGCATCTTCAACGGTCAGGCTGCCTGGAATTCCGAGCGTTTCAACGCCCTCTACAACAAGATCTACTCCTGCGACCTGCAGGATAACGTCATCACGGTGGTCGGCAGCCTCGCCGGTGTTTCCCGCGCCGCCTTCCTGCGCTACACCGCCCGTTACACCTTCTTCGCCGACGGCAAGATCGGTGTGGAATTCGACGGCGACAAGGTGCGTGAATGTGTCTTCCTCCCGCGCCTCGGCTTTGAATTTGTCCTCCCCGCCGAATCCGACGCCTTCACCTACTTCGGCAAAGGCCCGCAGGAAAACTACGCCGACATGTGCCGCGCCACCCGCCTCGGCTTCTATGACAGCACGGCCAAGGATGAGTATTATCCCTACGCCTATCCGCAGGAATGCGGCAACCACACCTCTTCCCGTTTGCTGGCGCTTTCGAACGGCCTCACCTTCGCCTCCAACGACGTCTTTGAGTTCTCCGTCCTGCCCTACACCGCCGACGAACTGACCAAGGCCATGCACACCGACGAGCTTCCCGAGAGCGGCAAGGTCATTGTCCGCGTCGATTACAAGGTCAGCGGCATCGGCTCCAACAGCTGCGGTCCGCAGCTCCTTGAGAAATATCGTCTGGACGACGACAAGATCCGCTGGTCCTTCTTCATCAACTGAACACTCCCGGTGTTTTCATCAATCATCCCCGAAAGGAGTCATTTTATGGCCAATGAAAAGAAAATCAGACGCATCGCCCTCCTCACCAGCGGCGGCGACGCGCCCGGCATGAATGCCGCCATCCGCGCGGTGGTGCGCACAGCTATTTATAACAATATTCAGGTCCTCGGCTTCCGCCGCGGTTACAGCGGCCTGATCAACAACGATTTCATGGAAATGGACAGCCGCTCGGTCAACAAGATCACCTCGCGCGGCGGCACCATGCTCTGTACCGCGCGCTGCGATGAGTTCAAGACCGAAGCCGGTCAGAAACGCGCCGCTGACAACTGCCGTTACCTCGGCATTGACGGCCTCATCTGCATCGGCGGCGACGGCACCTTCCGCGGCGCGGAAGCGCTTTCCAAGTACGGCATCGCCACGGTCGGTATTCCCGCCACCATCGACAACGATATCGGCTGCTCCCATTACACCATCGGTTTCGACACCGCTGCCAACACCGCCATCGACGCCATCGACAAGCTCTCGGACACCATGCAGTCCCACGAGCGCATTTCGGTCGTCGAGGTGATGGGCCGTCACGCCGGGCACCTCGCCATCTACGTCGGCCTCTCCTGCGGTGCGGCGGTCACCC
>JAKSPX010000329.1 GCA_024404415.1 Clostridia bacterium
GGGCCGGAAGGCAGTCCTTCAAAGCGTGTAGCGCCTCGAAATAGTGTTGTGCGTTGCCCTCTCAGTCGGCTTCGCCGCCAGCTCTCCCATAGGGAGAGCCTTATAAGGATATCCGTCTTCGACGGATTGTGTTTCCGCACTATCCCGTAGAGTCGACTCACGAGTCGACCGTGCTGCCGGATAGATATGCTGCCCTCTGCGGCACCAAGCCCCTCAATGTCATTGCGAGGAGATATGCCGAAGGCATAACGACGCGGCAATCCGTCTCTCTTACCCCGTTAATGCTGTCCGCCCCGCGGATGAAATGAAAGGAACCCCCTCTATGACCGATAAAATCAAGACCCTCCGGGAAGCCGAAGAAAAGGAACGCGCCGTATTGGTCGGCCTTTCCTGCCGCATCTTCTCGGAAGAGGAAAATTCCTCCGAGGAATCGCTTTCCGAGCTCGCAGCCCTTCTCGACACGGCGGGCGGCGAGGTGGTGGCCACGGTCTTACAGAATCGCGGCGAGCCGGACGTCCGTTCGTACATCGGCGAGGGCAAGGCGCGCGAGATCGCGGAACTGGTGAAAGCCAACGACGCGGTGCTGGTGGTCTTTGATAACGAGCTCTCTCCCTCGCAGGAGCGGTCGCTTGAGGAGATCATGGACTGCCGCGTATTGGACCGCTCGGGTCTGATCCTGGATATTTTCGCGGGCCGCGCGAGAACGGCCGAGGGCAAACTGCAGGTCGAGCTCGCCCAGTATAAATACCTCCTCCCGCGCCTGACGGGCATGTGGGGGCATCTGGTACGTCAGACCGCCTCGGGCGGCAAAAGCCCCATCGGCACCCGCGGCCCCGGCGAGACCCAGCTTGAGACCGACAGACGACACGTCCGCATCCACATGCAGAAGCTCGAAAAACAGCTTGAGGACGTGCGACGCACCCGCGAATTACAGCGCAAGAGAAGAAGAAAGAACGAGATCCCGGTGGTGGCCATCGTCGGCTACACCAACGCGGGCAAATCGACCCTCCTGAATCGCCTCACGGGAAGCAATATCGAGGCGAATAACCGCTTATTTGATACCCTTGACACCTCCACCCGCTATCTCCGCATCTCCGACGGTTGTGAGGTGGTCATTTCGGACACGGTCGGCTTCATCAGAAGGCTCCCGACGCATTTGATCGAAGCCTTCAAGGCGACGCTCGAAGAGCTCGAATACGCCGACCTCATCCTGCACGTCATCGACGTCTCCAACCCGGACTGGATCGCCCAGGCGAAGGTCACCGAAAAGCTCATCGACGAGCTGGCGGGCGAAAACGTGCCGCGCCTCGAGGTCTTCAACAAGGCCGACGTCTGCCCGGTGGAAGAACTGCTCGGCAAGGGGCTTCTGATCTCGGCAAGAACGGGGGAGGGCATCGACGAGCTGCTCGCCGCCATCGAAAAAGAGGTCGGGCGCTCCACCATGCGCGTTCGCCTGCACCTTCCCTTCAAAAGAGGCGACCTGGTTGAGATATTGCGGAGGGAAGCGCGCATCGAAAAGCTTGATTACACGCCCGAGGGCATCGAGATCGAGGCGGTCGTGAAGGAAAGCCTCTACGGAAAGGTAAAAGACTATGTCGTTACAAATGACGCGCTATAAAACGGCGGCGAAGGACGGCGAGGACGAATTCATCGAGCGCAAGTCCCGCTTCATCGGCTACCTCTCCCACGTTGAAAGTGAGGAGGAAGCCAGAGAATTCATCGACATGATCCGCGCCCTCCACCCCGAGGCCAACCACCACGTGTGGTGCTACGTCTTCAAGGGCGGCGCGGTGGTCAGGTCCAGCGACGACGGCGAGCCCTCCGGCACGGCGGGAAGGCCGGTCGCCGAGGTGATCCTCCGGGAAGAACTCACCGACGTGGTCTGCGTCGTGGTGCGCTATTTCGGCGGCATCCTTCTGGGGGCGGGCGGACTCATCAGAGCCTACGCCACCGGCGCAAGGATCGCGGTGGAGGCCGCGGGCGTGGCCGAAATGGTGCCGATGGAGGTCTTCCGTGTGAGCGTCCCTTACCATTTCCACGGCAAAGTCACCTCTCGCCTGACCCGCGACGGGTATAAGCCGGAGGAACCGGTATTTGCCGAGAACGTCAGCTTCGTTCTGACCGTCCTCCCGGAGGAGAAAGCGGCGCTTCAGACGCTGATCGCGGATCTCACGGCGGGGGAGGCCAACTTTCAGGACTGCGGCACGAAATTCATGCCCGCGAAAGCGTGAAAATTTTCGGAATAAAAAAAGAAAAATGAAAATAAACCCGCTATTCTATGATTAGACAGAATAGCGGGACTTTTTTGACGGAGGGGGAATCTCATGAGCTGCCTGCGTGAGACCTTTGAAGAGGCGGAAAAAAGGACGCTGGCGCCCGAGGCGATGCGCGCTTCGGAGACCAGAGGCCGCCTTTCCTACCACGAAAAATGCACGGTGCGCACCGAATTCCAGCGCGACCGCGATAAGATCATCCATTCCAACAGCTTCCGCCGCTTAAAACAGAAGACG
>JAKSPX010000033.1 GCA_024404415.1 Clostridia bacterium
CGGGTTGAGCGTGATCTTCATCCGCGGCCTCCTTTCAGGCGTACACCTCTTTTTTCTCATTATACCACAATCTCCCGCCGCGGTAAAGATTGCATTCCCGAAGAAAATGCGGTAAAATATAAAAAAAGCAAAGGAGGCTTCCTTATGACCTATTCTTTCATGAGCGCCGCGGCTTCATTCGAGAATAATCTGCTGACGCTTGAAAACGAAGTGCTCCATGCGCGTTTTGCCGTCTGCGGCGGGCGATTGATACTCCTTGCCCTTGAAAATAAAGAATATGCCCTCGCTCTCATCTCCGACGGGACTCCCGAGGAGGCCGCATGCGCTTTTTCGACCGACGACTTTTTGGGAGAAGCCTCGCCTCATCTTTCCGCGAGGCTCAAGTGGTCGGGCGGCGAGATCCCGCGCGAGGCGCAGTTTTCCCTCTTCCCGTCTCTTCCCTTCATCGGCATCCGCTTTTTCGCCGATGGCGCGTATCAGAAGGAAGCCGACCCCATTCTCACCTGTGCGCTTCCCTCGCCGCACATCCTCCTGAAATCGGTGACGCTTTACGACAAGACCGACCGCGAGGATATGCTCGTCACCGAGGACGTCCGTCCCCTCTATAAAAACGGCGTACACACTGCCTTCCGCGGCAATCTCTTCTTTGCAGAGGATCGGGTATCGGGCCTCACGCTGGCCATGATCAAGGACGCGCCGACCTTCTCAAGCGCCGTGAAGCATGACGGCTTCGACCTCATCGCCGATGGGACCAAAAGTCTGACCCTCGTCGGGACCGGCGCGGACGGCACTGCTCCCGGGCGGCATGAGCTCTACGGCGCGACCGTCGGCCTCGGGAAACACATGGAAGAAGCCTACAAAAGCTGGTTTCGCGCCATGTACAAGGGTGAGGACAAGCTCTTCGTCATGTCCAACACCTGGGGCGACCGCAGTCAGGACAGCGCCGTCTCGGAAAGCTTCATGATGGGCGAGATCGACCGCGCCGCCTGCATCGGCGTGGACATCGTCCAGATCGACGACGGCTGGCAGAAGGGCGTGACCGCCAATTCCAAAGTCGCCTCCGGCGGCGTCTGGGAGGGCTACTACGCCAGTGATCCCGATTTCTGGAAGCCCAATCCCGCCCGTTTCCCGCGTGGCCTTGCGCCGGTCGCCGCCTACGCCGGAGAAAAGGGCGTGGAGCTCGGGCTCTGGTTTTCGCCCGACTCCTCCGACGAATTCAAAAATCACGAAAAGGACGCCGAGACCGTCCTCTCGCTCTGGAGAACCTACGGCATCCGCACTTTCAAATTAGACGGCGTCAACCTCCCCTCCAAGCGCGCCGAAACCAATTTCCTTTCCCTGCTCACCGCTCTGGTCAGCGGTTCCGAAGGAAAGATCCGCTTCAACCTCGACATCACGGCGCAGAACCGCCTCGGATACCTCTACCAGAAGTCCTTCGGGACGCTCTTCGTGGAAAACCGCTACACCGACTGGGGGAATTATTACCCCCACAACACCCTCAAGAACCTCTGGTGCCTCAGCCGTTATTTCCCGACCGAGAAGTTCCAGTTCGAGTTACTAAACCCCGAACGGAACAAGGATAAATACCCGAATGATCCCTTCGCGCCCTATCTTTACGATATCGACTATGAATTCGCCTCGGTCATGCTCGCCGATCCGCTCGTGTGGATGGAAATGACCCATTTGAGCGATGAAAACACCGAAAAGCTCCGAAAGATCGTCGCCTTATGGCGCGAGCACCGCGAAAAGCTCCGCCGCGCGACCGTCTTCCCCATCGGGGATATGCCCTCTGGTCAGGCCTTCACGGGCTTTCAGGCTGTGTGCGGGAAGGAAGGCTACCTCGTCCTCTTCCGCGAGAGCACCCTATCCCCCACCGCCGCCTATTCCCTCCCCCGTCCCGCGGGAAAGCTCACATGGCTTGCTTCAAACGGCGAGGTGTCCGCCCGCTGCGACGGCAGTTCGCTCGAGATGACCGCGCAAAAGCCCCGCACCTATGCTTTCTACCACTACGAAATATAAAGGAGAACGACCATGGAAAAACGACCGCTTCTCGAACCCATCACCGACATTGAAAAATTTCCCCTCGCCTCCGAACTGCCGGAGGGCTGCATCCCGATCACATTAGAGGATGACCCCGGCCTCGGCGTGCGCTATACCCCGCAGGTGGTCTATTCCCACCGCGCAGGCCTCGACCTGCACCTCGAGATCCTCTCCCCCTTCACCTGGAACGCGCCGGACGCGGATTACCCGCTCCTTGTCTACGTCCCCGGTTCCGCCTGGCATAAGCAGGAAACGCTCGGCTCCCTCGGCGGCATGATGAACGTCGCGCGCGAGGGCATCGCGGTGGCCATTGTGGAATACTGCCCGAGCGAAAACGCCCCCTTCCCCGCGCAGATGGAGGACACCAAGATCGCCATCCGCTTCATGAAGGAACACGCTAAGGAATACCACGTTGACGCGTCGAAGATCGGCCTCTGGGGTGATTCCAGCGGCGGCCACACCGTTCTGATGACCGGCATCACGGGGAGCGACTTCTTCCCCATTGACGGGTACGCAGAGCTCGCTCCGGCGGTCAAGTGCATCGTGGACTGGTACGGCCCGGTGGACGTCAGCACCATGAACTGCGACCCCTCCATGATGGATCACCACGGCGCCGAAAGCCCCGAGGGATATCTGATCGGCCGCGTGCCGGTTCTGGAGCACCCCGAGCTCGTCGCCCCCACCGTTCCGACCAACTATATCTCCGAAGAGCGCGCCATCCCGCCCATCCTCATCATGCACGGCAGCCGCGACGTTCTGGTGCCCTTCCGCCAGTCCTGCGACCTTTACGAAGTCCTGAAGAAAAACGGCAAGGAAGTCACCTTCTATAAGCTTGAGGGCGGCGACCACGGCTGGCGCGGCTTTGCAGGTAAGGCGGCGCAGAAGATCGTCATTGATTTCCTGAAAAAACACCTTGCATAAGCATCTGAAATACATCAGGGCTGTTCCGAAAACGGAACAGCCCCTTCTTTATGTTCTTATACTTTTTATCCCTGTTCGGCGAGGTACAGCGATACGCGGTTCTGGACATAATCGGCGGCCTGCTTGGCGGTGATCGTACCGGCGATATAGCGGTACGCCTCCTCCACCATGACGTCAAAGAGGACGGTATAACGGTTTGCAAAATGGTCTGCCTCCCGGATGATCTTCCAGGTGTCCTCATACATCCTCTGTTCCAGGGGGAGGCGGGTCTCCTTGTCCGGGCCGTCCCACGCGAGGTTTCGGCTGAGATACCGCTCGCACTCCGCCTGATTGATGGGGATCTTCCAGATTCCATGCAGGTCCCAATCGTAACAATAATCCGATTCCAGGTCGTCAGGCCGGAGTTCGCCCACTACGTTTTCCAAGAAGCACCATTTCATAAATTCCCTGGCCGCCTCCCGGCTTTCCTCTTTGTCGATCACGGCATAGAGTCCATCCGCATGGATATCATACCCATCATATGTTTTCGTCGGGAACGGGTACGGCACATAGGCCGTCTGCACCTTGCCGCTTTCCATATATTCTTTGGCGGTCTCCACGTCGTAGAATATCGACGGGGCAATGAGGTTGGTCAGTTGGAAATTCTCGATTTTGGGGTATTGGTTCCCCGTCCGGTAAAGCGGGGAATTGAAGTCGACCCCTTGGCCGCAGAACTCCAAAAAGGCTTCAAAGCTGCCGTCGTCAAAATGGCAGGTGTAATTTTCCCTGTCGATCCAGTCGTCAAGCGTATCAATAAAACTGGGCGGCAGGGATCGGTTATCCCATTCCAGCAAATAGTTGGGGTCGTTTTCCAGAATGAACTTGCAGTAATCCTCAATGGTGTCGATCTTTGAGACTTCTTCCCACAGATCGGCTTCCACCCGCTCCCCGTAGATCTGGAACTCCCGTGGGAGATAATAGCAGACCCCGTCCTGCCGCGTGAGATCCACGATGTTTTCAAGCAGCACGCCCTCCTCGAAGAACTCCGGGACAAGCTCGTCCAAGGGCACAAGAAGCTCCTGCTTGATGTAATTCCGCAGCGCGTCAAGGTCGCTGGTCAGAAGCACGTCCACCTCCCGGGAAACCAGCGCCAGATTCAGCTTGGTCACGTTTTTGTATTCCTTCACCGCGAATTTGCAGTCCTTCCCGGCGGCGTTGAATTTGGAGACGAGGAGCGAAAGATTGGGTAGATACCCCCCGTTCATCACACCGAGGGTGTAGACCTTCCGCTCGGCGGGAATGGAGCTTTCTGACTCGCTCAGCGAAAAGAGCTGCCCGTCGGCCACCACGAATATGCGCCCGTCGGAAATCGGTCTGACCGCGCGAAGGTCGGAAAGGGCGCTGACCCCGGCATAAATCATATCACAGATGCGCGCGCTCTTTTTCCCGTCGGTGCGCCAGAGCTCGCCGTTACTGAAAAAGTAACCGTATTCACCGTCGTTGAAAGCTCCTCCGGTTGGCTCACCTTCGAGCTCGATCCCCTCGGTGGCAAGCTGCGTGGTATTTGGCGTAAGGGGCATCAGGATGGTTTTTCCCGTTTCGTCTTTCATAAACCAGTCGTATGCCTGCACGCTCGGATCCATGATCGGCTCCACATAAAGCAGGGCACAGGGCACTCCCCCGATCTCCATCAGGCCGTAATCGCTGACGAATACGTTCGGCGCGATATCGGTGGACTTAACGAAGTGATCCTTTATGTAAAGCTCGTAATTATACTCCGTGTAGTCCATCCAGACATAAGGGATCTCCCCCATCATCACCACGTTGGCGCGTGCGCCGTATTGGATATAGCTGAAGGTATGATTATTGGCTCCTTTCGGGTTGAGCACGTCACTGACCGCTTCACCGTCCTTATAGAGCCGATATTGTACGCCGTAGGTCTCTTCGCCGAGCCCGTCCGTGAAAAGGAACGGCTCGCCGCCGACGGTCAGACCGAGCGACGGGTCGGAGGATTGAGCAATCTGATAGAAAGAGGGCGTCGGCTCCCGCTTTGTTTCGTCCTCTTTATATTCCATGTCAAAATAGCGGTATTCGGTCTGATAAGGCGTTCCCAACCCCGTGCCGTATTTTTTCGTCAGTTCCTCGCTTGTGACCCCCACGGTGGCGCGGAGAAGCCCGTCCACCTCGATAATATCCATCAACAACTCGTTTTCGGCGAGGTCAAGCTCGACAGGCTCGGCAAGATAGGTGTCGGCCACACCACCTTCGCCCTCCCTCTCCTTTTCCGCCGCGCAGGAAGCACGGACGGGTAAGATCATAAAAATGGCAAGCAGTAATGCAAGGATTTGCGTAAAGGTGCGTTTCATATATGACTCCTCCTTGTATTTTTCGGCCGCGCCCGGGTTCCTCCCTCCCCTGCGAAATTCCCCCGGACGCAGCCGTTCCCATGAGACAAAATAAGCATAACACCCACTTGTATCTGAGTTGTAACATAAGTACCGTTTTTGGACAAAATCTTCAACAAAGTTTCAAATCATGTTTTGTGCAGTTTCAACGAATCTGCATTTTAGTCCCTTTTCCATGTCATCCTGAGCGTCAGCGAAGGATCTTTCCTCCGGGATATTTAAAGGATTCTTCGCTTCGCTCAGAATGACAAGTAGCTTTCATCTGCGCCGACAAATGCGGAATGCCGGGGACGGCATTCCCTACGAAAGGATCTCCCCATGAACGCACTCTCCCGTAGGGCGTGCCGTCCCCGGCACGCCGCAGTTTGTCGAAAAAGTATGTCATTGCGAGGAGACATGCGCAGCATACCGACGTGGCAATCCGTAAATTTCAGCACCTGATAGGAACAATTTTGTTTGTTTACCGATTCAATTTTCGAAGGTCGAATGTATGCTCTTTTCCCTTGAAGGAGACGAAGAGCGTTTCGCCGTCCTTTCTGATCTCCGGGAGGGCCTCGCCGCGCTTTGTGGGGAATAAAAGCGTGGCGAAAACGTGGTTTCGCTTCTTTCCGGCCTTATAGGAGACCGTGGTCGCCGGGTGAAGGTTTTCCTCGTTGCGCCCGACGTACCAGCCGCGCATCGCAGGCTCGGTGCGGGCCGATATGGTCTCGGCTTCCTCTCCGCCGACTGGCACGATCAGGATATCCCAGGTTTTTCCGAAATCCGAGATCACCGCGCCGGGAAGCGACGGAACGCGGTCGACCTTGACCGTGTCGAGGTGGAAAAGCACCTCATAATCGTGCTTTGCGAGGCTCGTGGAGGTCAGTTCATCCCGGACGAGGAAGAAATCCGGTTTTTCAAAGCGCACCTCGCGCAAATGCTTGGCGGGTTTTGTCTTCTCCTTGCCGTAGGTGTCGTCATACAAGCCCCTTGCGTAGTCGAAAGCGGCGTTGGTCACCCAGCCCGCGTCGATCGGCTCGGTCACCTCGAGGGGGCCGGAACGGTTTTCGGCGAGGCTGTCCACAAGGCAGGTGTTGTGGTCATAGGCGGAAAGGCCGTACTCGCGCGCATCCGAGATCTCATACTGCCCGCCGCCGTCGTCGAAGATCAGCTCCTCGCTTCCCTTATACACTTCAATATTCAGTTTGTCCTGATGGATGTGGGCTCTGCCGAGCGGGCCGACGTCAAAGGCGAGGTAAGCCGCGTCCGCATTCCAGTCTGTGCGCATGACCGCGATCCCCGCGTAGGGAAGATAGGCCGACGCGGTCTTGCCCTCGGGCGGGCGGCCTTGCTTTCTCTTCGTGTTGACAAAGGCGTATTCGTCCTTTGCGGAAAGCCATTCGGCGGCGCTTTCGGTGAAGACCTCGGTGCGGATGGTGTAGCAGTCGTTGGTGCGCGGCTGGGTGAAGGCGGGCGTGGAGAGGAGGACGGCGGCGTGCGCCGTCTTCTCCATCAATTTCACGTAGGATTCCGGGAATTCCGCCCCGAAGCCCTCCCGGCAGGCGATGTCATAAACGCGCAGGGCGCACCCGAAGACGACGCTCTGGTAATCCGGCGAAAGCTCGTTATGCATCCCGTCCGGCAGGATCTGCTTTTCCATCTCCCCAAGAATGCGTTCGGTGGCGATTTTGCGGTATTCCCCGGCTTTTTTCAGTTCCGGGAAGAGCGAGGCGACGGTAAAGACGCCGTTGGCTTCCATCATCTGCCAGTTCCCGCCCTGCGGATGGGCGATGAGGTGCTCTACCTGCCGCCGCATGGAGGCGAGCATCAGAAGAAACGTCGCGTCGTGCACCTTTTCGGAATGGCGGAAGGACTGGAAAGCGACCTGCCACGCGCCGAGAAGGCGGATGCCGCATTCAATGGTGCGCCACGCAGACCCCGCGCCGTTCCAATCGGTTTCGGGGCAATCGGTCTGGGCGATCCAGTCGAGGAGCTGACGTTCAAAGGTGACGGCATAGACTTCGTTTTTCGTGGCGTGGTAGGCTCTCGCCATCTGCGCCCAATAGCCGTGGCGGTTGAACTGCCAGAGCCATTCGTTGTTGCGCGGGCCTTTTATGGCGGTCGGATCGAAGAGGAAATCGATCTTTCCGCCTTCGAAATTCCAGTCGACGTTGATCTCCCGCATTTCGCCCCGCACGGCGCGGTCGGCAACAACGGCGTTATACGTTCCTTCCGCGGAAAGGTGCGGGCAGGAGGTCGCCTTCTTTTCTCTATAATAATCGGCAGCGGCTCTGACCGCCGCGGCATAGTCCTTTTCCGTAAGCGCCTTCTCGTAATCCTCGCCTATTTTTTCGGGTGAAAGCGCCTCTAAAACCTCTTCGAGATGGCGCACGTATTTTTCCGCCGCCGCGTCACTTTCGGCAAGCGGCTTCACAAGCTTGAAAAGATCCGTCATAAGAGCCCTCCTCTGATCACTTTGTTTCATTTTATCACAGCTCTCTGCCGTTTTCAATATTCGGGTATATTCGCTTGCCTTTTCCCTCCCCGCGTGATAGAATGGAGAAAATCTCAGAAAAGGTGGGATCAGGATGTCTTCCGACCGTACTTTTATCATAGACTCCCAGAACGAAGGGGCGCTTATCTCCGTCACCCCGGTTTTTGAGCAGGATGGCGTCGCCTATTATCACGTCAACATGGATTTCCCCCGGAACGCCGTCCCCTCCAGCACCGGTCATTTTCTGATGCACCAGTCCTGGTGCGCCACGGAGAATCGCTCGCGCTTCTGCTTCGGCGCGCCGTTGCTCTACACCATCGGCCCGGACGACAAAAACGCCGCGACGGTCGCCGTTTCCGACCCCTTCACGCCGCTGACGATCTATTATTATGTGGGCGATTTCCCGCTGATGGACGTTGTCCGCTATGAGGTCGTCTTCTTCGACGGCATGACCAACCCCATGAGCCATTATGAGGCCGATATCCGCATCGACTCCCGCGACATCCCCTATTACGAAAGCGTCGGGGAGGTCTACCCGTGGTGGGCTTCCCTCGGCTACGAGATCCCGGAGCCTCCCGCCGCCGCAGAGGACGCGCTTTACTCCTCGTGGTATAGTTACCTCCAGATGCCCGATCAGGAAAAGCTGCTCGCCGACCTGCGCATCGCTTCCGACCTCGGCTTCCGCACCGTCATCTTAGACGACGGCTGGCAGTTCGAGGGCGAGCCGCGCGACGGCGCCTACAACGCCTGCGGCGACTGGCTGGTGGCGAAGGACAAATTCCCCGATTTCAAATTCTTTGTCGACGAGATCCACCGCCTCGGCATGAAGCTTCTTGTCTGGTTCAACGTGCCGTTCATCGGCATTGAGTCCAGGGCCTACGAGACCTTCCGCGGGAAATATCTGAGCGACGACGGCCAGTGGGGCGTTCTCGACCCGCGTTATCCCGAGGCGCGCGACTACATCGTGAACACCTACAAGCGCTTCATCCGCGATTACGAGATCGACGGCTTCAAGCTCGACTTCATCGACAGCTTCGCCCCCGGCAATCTGACCGCACCCTTCGGAGAAGGCATGGACACCGAGACCATCGACGACGCGGTGAAAAAGCTTTTGGACGAGATCGTCTTTGAACTCGGCGAAATGAAGGAGGATCTCCTTTACGAATACCGCCAGAATTACATCGGCCCGGCCATCAACCGTTACGGCAATATGCTCCGCGTGGGCGACTGCGCCTACGACGCATTGATCAACCGGCTCGTGATGATCGACCTGCGCCTTCTCCATTACCCCGTCGCTGTCCACTCCGACATGCTCTACTGGGCCAAGGAGGAATCGGTCGAGCTCTGCGCCAAGCAGCTTCTCAACATCCTCTTCGCGGTGCCGCAGATCTCGGTCGTCCTCGCCGAGAGCACTGAGGAGCAGAAGGCGCTTTTGCGCCATTACCTCGCCTATTGGACCGAAAACCGCGAGATCCTGCTCCACGGCGACTTCAAACCCTTCCACCCCGAGGCCAATTTCCCCATCGTCACCGCCGAAAACGAGGAAAAAGAGATCACGGTGCTCTACGAAGACCTCCCCTTCACCTACCACGGGAAAGCATCCGACGTCTTCCAGAATACCGACAAAGTTGGTCTGGTCTTTGAAAATCCCACCTCCGACCGCCTATCCTACGAGATCTACGACTGCTTCGGCAAGCTCCTCGAAAAATCCGAGATCCACGGCAAAGCCTTCCTCCGCCTCCCGGTACCAAAGGCCGGTATGCTCCGTCTCGTTCCCATCGCGTAAATGCAGCAATAAGGCCGCTTCTTTTGACAGAAGCGGCCTTTTTCTGTTTTCTTATTTTTCCTTCGCGCACCAGCGGATGGCGTTACAAAGGATCCTGGCGAATTCATCGTTTTCAAAGACGGCGCAGTTGTGGCCCGGGGTGAGGCAGCAGAAGCGGCCTTCGCCCATCAGGCGGGTGTAGCCCGCGATCTGCGTTCCGGCGGGAGAATCCGAGGTACCCTTGAGGAAAACGTCGGCGTCATCGGCGAGGAGCTCCACGCAGTAGTGCTCGTCGCGGACGGTGAAAGCCTCCACGCCGTCGAGGATGGGGTGTTCGCCGACCGGATTGAAGGTGATATTGCACTGTGGCGGGTGGTTGATGAAACTGTTGCCGGTGATGTCGGTCATGGCCGGGCAGGATTCCTTGCGGAAGGTGTTGCCGGAGTGGAGGGCGATGAAGCCGTGGCCCTCCTCGATGTAGGCCCTGAAGTTTTCGGGCATGACGGCGGTGACACCCGGGTCAAACCACGGCGCGGTATGATTCGCGGGGCTGTGAGCGTTGCCCTTGGCGTTGACGATCACGGCGTAGTCGCG
>JAKSPX010000330.1 GCA_024404415.1 Clostridia bacterium
ACCAGCCGAAATAGAAGGTCATGATCTCGCCGCCGAAGCGGATGCGCTGCTTGACGATGGTCAGGATCAGGATGAGGCCAAGAAGATTCCAGAGCGATTCATAAAGGAAGATGGGGTGCACATAGGTCGTTGAGGGGTAGCCGATGCCCATCGCCCAGAAGGGAAGGTCGGCGACGTTCTGCGAGGCAAAGGGCATTCCGTAGGCTTCGGCGTTGACGAAGTTGCCCCAGCGGCCGACGATCTGCCCGATCAGGAAGCCGATGGAGGCCAGATCGAGGATCTTGAAGAAATTGAGCTTTTTGATCTTGGAAACGACGATACCGGTCAGGAAGGCACCGATGACGCTGCCGTAGATGGCGATACCGCCGTTCCAGATATAAAAGACCGACTTCAGATTGTCGCGGAAGTTATCGAAATTGAAGATGACGTAGTAAGAGCGCGCACCGATGATGCCGAAAATGGTCCCCCAGACGACGTAATCGGTGATCTGATCGGAATTCAGACCGAAATCGCCGCATTTCACCATGGCGTAGATGACCGCAATGGCAAAGCCGCAGGCGATGATGATGCCATACCAGTAGATGGGCTTGCCGAAGACCGAAAACGCGGTGCGATTCATCAAGAGATCAAGTCCGAGCTTCGGGAAAGTGACATAACTCAAAATGCATTCCTCCTTCTCCGTGGTTTCCCGCGGGTCGGAGACAGCATAACACATTTTAACGAGCTTGAAAAGAGTTTTTTCTCTTACCCGTCTATCCGCCGTTCCTCACGCCAATTTTCCCCCGGGAGGAGCGAGACGTCGTATGAGGCAAACTGCCGTCCTCCCTTTTCCGCCGTCACGCGGAATTCTTCTCTTACCGGCGCGTGGTTAGAAAGGATAAAAGTCAGATGCGGCGTATTGCCCAATACGAAGCGGATCTCTGACGTGAAGTCCTTTTCCTTCCGGGAAAAGAGTACAGCGTCCTTTGCAAGGATCGTTTCGAGCTTCTCCCCCTTCCGGCCCTTCTGCGGGAGAAGCTGGAGCTCATCGTCCCGATGGCGCAGCTTTACCTTCAACTGCTCTTCTGGATCCGAAAAGACGCCGCTTGCGTCAAGTGTGAGAGACTTTCCATTGACATCATAGATCATCTGATCATTTCGTCTCTTTTGAGGCTCCGGGAACAGTCTTGCGCCCCGGGCGTTTCCGAGGGTCGCGGGAGGTGCTTCGCCGAGGACCGCGTCCGCCTCCGGGTAATGACGTGGCGATTCCCATAGAAGCCGGCGAAAAGCGCGATGGTTCGGAGATTTCATAAAGCGTTTGCGGTGGATGCCGTCCAAAAGGGCGTTAGCGGCAGCCGCCGCCTGCATACCGATGTGGTGCGGCATATAGAGCTCTGTCGGGCGCGACGCTTTATCATCCGACGCGTCAATCGCCTCAAAGAAGCCGTATTTTCCGCGTCCGCCTTCTCTTTCGATGCGTCGGAGATTCTCGACGCTTCCCTCGCTTTCCAGCGCCATGAAGGCGGCGTAGGGCGCAATGACGTATTCGCCGCTGCGTGAGGGGGCCGTCGCCAATAATGACGATCCGTGGGCCTTATAACGGTAATGGAAGGTATCGTCAAAGGCGTAGAAGGCGCTTTCCGAGACACCCCAAGGGAGCCTTTTGCGCTCTCCCGAAAGCTTTTCCGCCATGACGGCAAAAGCCTCGCTTTCGCGCGCCAGCGTTCCTTCAGGGGCGGACATGAAGAGATAGGGCGTGAGGTATTCAAACATGGTTCCGCCCCAGCTCGCCGCTCCAGCCGCGCCGCAGAAGGTCATGACGGCGCGCCCGAGCTTTTTCCAGTGTTCTGTCTCCGCTTCTCCATGTGCAATGGCGAGGAAGGACGCTATGCGCGCCTCGCTTTCATATAGATCATAGCTGTTCTCGGTCAGCATCCCTTTTTCGTCGTCGTAGGCAACCGCAAGAAGCTTCTTTTCTTTCCTGTAAAAGAGATCAAACCGCGTCCCGTCCGCCATACGGCGCGCCCGGTCTGCATCCTCATCGCGTCCATACTCGCGCATGGCCTCCGAGAAGACGTAGAGAGAGGCGCGGAGGTTGCCGCTGTCGACGCTTGAAAGCACCTTCGGCGGTGCGGGGAGCATGGTCGTGAGGTCATACCAATTATATAAGTGGCCCGCTTTCCCCGGGAGCCTTTCGGCGGTTTTCAAAGCCGATGAGGCCATATTGAGCATTTCCTCCGCCCCCGGGAGTGCAAGATCGGCATAGGATACAGCCGCCAAGAGAAACATCCCGATATCGGTCGGAGATGTGCGAAGGCCGAGTCCCTCCGCAGGATAGATCTGCAGGCTGTCCGCCGGGAGATAGCCCCACGTTTCTTTGCAAGCCTCGCGGAAGAAGCCCATGCTGTCTTCCGTGGCTTTTCGGATATATGCCTCTTCCTCCTCGGAAAGGATGCGTTTTTTATTCCCTTTCCCGAGTCGTTTTATGACAATAAAAGAAGGGAGCCACACCGGAGCCAG
>JAKSPX010000331.1 GCA_024404415.1 Clostridia bacterium
AATAATGTGACTATAGCGGCCTACGGTATGGGAGAAAGACCGATGCTGCAACTTGCCGAGGCCTTTGACAAGGGATGGAGCCGCCACCTGACGGAAAAGATTCCGCAGATTGCCTTCATACGCAAGTCTCTCCCCAAAGATGACGGGAAGACGGTATTTCTCATTATTCTCGGCCTCCTCGCGGTACTTGCCGGGAATGCCGCCTTCGGCGCGTGGCTCAGGCATGCCAAATGGAAGCTCCCGGTCGCGGCGCTTGCCGTCATCCTCGTGGGCGTCACCTACCTTTTCGGCTCGCTTTTTGAATCCGGCCTCTATTCACCCAAGACGGTCGATTCTTTTGATTACCTCGAAACCGTCGAGCCCGCTATCTTTGACGAAGATTACGCGGGCGACGCCTATTTTGACGAGACGCAGAACGCCGTGATCGTAAACGGCACGGCCTATCCGCCCAAGGAATCGCCCAATCCCGACCGCTTCACGGGCCTCAAGCGCACCTGCGCCATTCTTTTCGAGGCACTGGATGCCTATTCTCCCTTCGCGCTTCCCCTCATCGCGCACGCCGCCGAGCTTACTGTCCCGCCGGTCACGGAGCTTCTGTATTTTGCGAAATCGTTCCTCTGGATCCTCCTCCCTGCCCTTATCGGGAAGAAAAGAGAAACAGAAAAATAAAAAGGCATTCAAAAACGCCATGTGTTTTCAAAGCACGCGGCGCTTATGTTTTTATTCATTATCTTATAGAGAAAGCCGGGCGATTCATGAAAGGATTTTATCCCGCCGTCTGCACCTGATTCATGCGGGCGTAGATGCCGCCCTTGGCGACAAGCTCCTCATGAGTGCCCTGCTCGCGGATCTCGCCTTCCTCGATGACGAGGATCATGTCGGCATTCCGGATGGTGGAAAGGCGGTGGGCGATGGCGATGCGCTGCTTCTGTCCGCCCGTGAGGCGGGAAAGCACCCGTGGCGCGGTGAGGTTGACCAGCGTGAGGTACATGGTGGATAAAATGGCGATCACATAGAGCTTTTTATAGCGGATCGCGGCTTTGGAAAGCTTCCACAAGAGTTTCATTGTTGTCCCTCCCTGCCTTCCCTCAGACGTGTTTTTCGACGATGCGGGCAAAGGCCTCGAGGCCCGCCTTATCTTCCTCGGTGAAGCGGGAAAGAAGGGGGCTGTCGATATCCATCACGCCGATGATCTGCCCATCCTTATGGAGGGGAACGACGATCTCGGAGTTGGAGGCGCTGTCGCAGGCGATATGACCGGGGAATTGATGCACGTCCGCGACGAGCTGGGTCGCGTCTTTCAGCACTGCCGTGCCGCAGACGCCCTTCCCGACCTCGATCAGGACGCAGGCGACCTTCCCCTGAAACGGCCCGAGGATCAGATGTCCTTCTTCCATCAGATAAAAGCCCGCCCAGTTGATCTCCGGGAGCGCGTCATATAAAAGCGCCGAAGCGTTGGCGAGATTGCTCACACGGTTCTCGGTCATACCGAGCAAGGCCTCGGCGTTTTGCATCAGCAAATGATAATCGGTCCTGCGTTCTTCCATTCGTCCGTCCTCCGAAAATACTCATTTTTCTCAGTATAGCAGAAAATCCGGCGGATTGCCAGTCAAAAATACAGTCGTTCCGTCAGAAAAACGGCATCCCCGTGTGAGGGATGCCGTGCGCTTATGTAATTAAGTCAGCGAAGGAACCTCTGGCTGTAAAAGACCGTGCCGCTGCCGGCCGGGCAGGTGAACGCGAAGGTGAAGTCATAGGTGTTCGGGCTCTTGGCGTGCGTGACCGACAGAAGGGTCAGGGTGCAGGTCCCGTCAGCCGTCGTGAAGGTGTCGCCGCTTACTTTGGGAACGTCGGCAAGGTAATGGTAACGATCAAGGAACGCATCCTGCATGGCCCAGCGAAGTTCCTGGTCCAGTTCGTATTCCTCGATGCCGCCGGCGACCTTTTCGAGTTCTTCTGCATTCAGTTCGTATTTCTTATCCATCATTTTTACCTCTCTTTCGTTCTTGCATCTATATATACGATGCTTGATAAAAAATGGCTACTCTTTTTTTATTCCTCTTTTCCGAGGAACTGGGATCGGTAGAGCCGCCAGTAGGCGCCTTGTTTCGCAATGAGCGTTTCGTGGTCGCCCTGCTCGACGATGTGCCCCTCCTCCATGACGAGGATGACCCCGGCGTGGCGGATGGTGGAAAGGCGATGGGCGATGAGAAAGGAGGTGCGGTTCTTCATCACGTCGGAAAGTGCCATCTGGATGGCCTGCTCGGTGCGGGTATCGACCGACGAGGTCGCCTCGTCCAGAATGAGGACGGCGGGCTTCCTCAGAATGGCGCGGGCGATGGTGAGAAGCTGCCTCTGCCCCGCCGAGAGATTGGAGGCGTTGCTTTCCAGTCTGGTGTCGATCCCCTCCGGGAGCGAATCGACGAAATGGTCGAGCCTTGCAGTGGCGAGCGCCTCGCGGATCTCCTCCTCGGTGACCTTTTCCGGGTCGG
>JAKSPX010000332.1 GCA_024404415.1 Clostridia bacterium
CCGGGCGGCTTCCTTGACATCGACGTAAAACCGACAAACGAATTCCCGGAGGACTTCCTTACCTATTTATTCACCTATCCCCTCGCCTACACCCCGAATACCGAGGACCGCTACTCTGACGGCGCTTACTACCTTCTCGCCCGCATTGCCGAAAAGCTTTCGGGCAAATCGGTCGACGATTTCCTTTGGGAGACCATGCTCTGCAAGATGGGCTTCATGGAGCTTGCGTGGAGTCACTGCCCGATGGGTCACGTGATGGGTGCGACCGGGCTCTATATCCACTCCTCCGACATGGCCAAGCTCGGCCTTTTATATATGAATGGTGGCATCTGGAAGGGCGAAAGGCTCCTCTCGGAAGAGTGGACGAAAATGGCCATGGAAAAGGACTATTCCCTCGGGCCGGATGAATCGGGCCTTATCTATTCCAAGGGCGGCATGTACGGTCAGTCTCTGATGGTCATGCCCTCGACTCACCGCGTCGTCGCAGTGCAGGGCTTTGAAGCCGACACCGGCGTTATCCGTGAAGTTTTGCGCAATTTCAAATAAACCTTCAATCAAGAAAACTGCCCCGTCTTTCCGGGATCCGGAAGGACGGGGCGTTATTGTGTTTATGCGTTATCCTCTTCAAACAAGCTGACCTTTCCTCCGTAGCTCCAATGGCAGCGGGCGATATAGGTGATCACCAGCGCGCTGATGGTGAGGAAGGCGGCGAAGGGCTGTTCCGCCGAGATCATGTCGGTCGTCATGCCGTCGTTCACCGCATAGACTACATAGAGTATCCCGCGGGCAAGCTCGGTGAGCATCATCAGGACGCCAAAGAAAATGGCGGCCTTTTTGTGTTTCTTGAAGGAATTGTCGAAGATCACCGTAAAGGCAACTGCCGACCCGAGAAGGATGGCGGTCGGGAGCATCCATTCTTCGGTCAGGCAGCCCGTGACCAGCCGATCCATCTTGATGACGGCTGCGATGATATACGTCGTGAGGGCGAGGCGGTAGGGAACGATGGAGTTGTTGTAGCCCCACACCGCGTAGATGATCACCCAGAAGCAGATGAGAAGATTGAGAAGGTAAGAAACGTAGTAACCCTGCGAGACCTCCGCGCCGCTGTTGGCCGCCGCGATGATCTGATGAAGGGTGCTTCCGAGGCACAGGAGGATACACACCGCCTGCAGAAGCGCGAGGAACACGTAATTGCGTGTATAATGCTTTTCTTTGGCCGCCATGTCTTCTCCTTTATTTCCAGTAGGCGCGAAGTTCGTCGTAAATGCGCTCGTCTGCGTCGAGAATGGCTCCCCGGAGGGCCGCGCGGGACATCTCCTTCAGGCCTTCTTCGTCCGCGAGAAGCTCTTTGGTCTTTTCATATAATAAGGCGCCGGTGCATTCCTTTTCCAGCACCACCACCGCCGCACCGCGCGACTCCATGGCGCGGGCATTGGATTCCTGATGGTTTTCGGCCACGTTCGGAGAGGGAACGATGATAGCCGGGGTGCCGGTCGCCGCGATCTCGATCATGGTCATGGCCCCCGCACGGCAGATGACCAGATCGGCCGCCGCCAGAAGCTCGGGCATATTGTGGATATATTCGCGCATGTCGATGAGGGGTTGTTTTTCAAGATCCACACCCTTTTCCTTCACAAGGTCGGGCATCCATCTCCAGCCGTAGCTGCCGGTGGCGTGGACGTGGGTGAAGCCGGGCTTTTCGTCGGACTCCAGCTTGATATAGTCGGCCATCATTTTGTTCATTTCTCTTGCGCCGAGCGAGCCCCAGAAGGATAATACCAGTTTGCCCTCGATGCCGAGCGCCTTCTTGGCCGCTTCTTTATCCGCAACGTTCATGCCCGCGCGGATGGGGTTGCCGGTGACGATGACCTTCTCCTGCAATTCCGGCGGGAGCTTTTCCTTGGCTTCCGGGAATCCCAAAAGGATCTTTTCGGCGAATTTGCCAGCCGCCTGCACGGCTTTGCCGGGGAGAGCGTTGGATTCGTGCAGGACCACGGGGATGCCGAGCTTGGAGGCCGCGCGGACGTAGGGGAAGCAGGCATACCCGCCGGTGCCGAACACCACGTCGGGGGCGGCGTCCTTCACGATCTTCAAGGCTTCTCTGCGCGATTTCAGCATGCGGTAGCCCGCGCCGACGTTGAAGGCGATGGCAGAGGGGGTAAACGAGCGTTTGAAGCCCGAAACATCCACCGTTTTGAGTTCAAAGCCCGCCGCGGGGACCAGCTTTTCCTCCATACCGCGCGCCGCGCCGGCAAAGACGATGCCGGTTTCGGGACGTCGGGCGCGGATGAGGCTCGCGACCGCAATGGCCGGGTTGATGTGGCCGCCGGTGCCGCCGCCGCAAACAAGAATTTTCATATCCGATCAAACCTTTCCGATCATTTTTCCGTGAGTTTTGTCTGTCTGGAGATATTGAGTACCACGCCCATCTCTGCAAGCTGCAGCATCAGGGCCGTGCCGCCCTAACCGAAGAAGGGAAGC
>JAKSPX010000333.1 GCA_024404415.1 Clostridia bacterium
GTCGCCGGAGGGCTTGATCGCCGAGAGGATGCGCTTTTTTCTGACTTGTTCTTCCATGATGATTTACCTCATTTCTTTCTGATAGGCTTCACAGGCTTTGCCGAAGTAGGCGCAGCCCTTTTCGATCTGTTCGTGGGTGGGGAGCGAGAAATTCAGGCGGATGGCCGGATAGATGTCGTAATCATTGACGCAGAAGGAGGAGCCGGGCACTGCCGCGATCTTATACTGTCCCGCGATCTTGCAGAGGCGCATGCCGTCAAATCCTTCGGGAAGCGTAGCCCAGAGGAAGAGACCGCCTTCCGGCTTTTCGATGTGCATGAAGTCGCCGCAGGAGGCTTCGAGACCTTCGAGCATCAGGTCGCGCTTTTTGCGGTTGATCTTGATGATCTTCTCGATCTGCCGGTCAAGGCCCACTTCTTCGAGGTAGTGGTAGATCACCATCTGCATCAGGAGGTTGGTGTGTACGTCGGAAAGCTGCTTGGCAACGGTCAGCTTGGAGATCATCCAGTCGGGCGCAGTGACGTAGCCGACACGGATGCCGGGGGCGAGCACCTTGGAGAAGGAGCCGCAGTAGATCACGCGGCCGTTCTCGTCGAGGCTCTTGATGGTGGGAACGACTTCGCCTTCGTAGCGGAGGTCGTAATAGGGATTGTCCTCGAGGATCATGAAATTATAACGGTCGGCGAGGTCGAGGAGCTGTTTTCTCTTTTCAAGGCTCATGACGCGGCCGGAGGGATTCTGGAAGGTCGGGATGACGTAGACCAGCTTGACTTTATTGTCATTTTTGAGGATGTCTTCCAGCTTATCCATGTCCATGCCGTCGGGCTCAACGGGGGAGCTCTTGAGCGTAACGTTGAAGGAACGGAAGGCGTTGAGCGCGCCGATGAAGCTCGGCTCCTCGCAGACGAGGGTGTCACGTTCGTTGATGAGGGTCTTTGCGGTTATTTCGATGCCCTGCTGGCCGCCGGTGACGATGATGGTGTCGTCAAAGGATCTGCCGATGCCGTATTTATCCAGAAGGCGCTTTTTGAGGGTGTTGCGAAGCGGCAGATAGCCTTCGGAAATACCGTACTGGAGCGCGACGCCGGGTTCTTCGGCGAGGATCTTTGAAATGATGTCGCTGAATTCTTTTGCCGGGAAGCTCTCGGTCGCGGGGTTGCCGGCGGCAAAGGAGATGACGGTGGGATCCTGGGTGACTTTTAATATTTCGCGGATAGCCGAGGGGGCAACCGACGAGATCCTTTCGGAATAAGGGACGAGCTGCATAACGGGACCTGCCTTTCGGGAAATGAATATTTGAATAATTATCGAAATTATACCACCAATTCCGTAAGATTGCAAGTCGTTTTCCGTGATTTCCGCCGGGAAGCATAGTCGGAGTGCCAAAGACATATACATGGGTGTGACCAAAGACGAAGTGGGGGGATAAAATGAAGGACTCCGTCATGGCTCTGCTCCCGGAGACGCTCAGAGCGGCGATATATAAGACGCTCGGCCAGATCGGAAACGAAGGTATCGAGGAGATCCGTCTTCGGGTGGGGAAGGAAATGCTTGTGAGATGCGGCGGGAGGGAATACGCCTCCGGCGTCATCATAAAACAGGCGTTATTAAAAGAGATATTGGCGAAATCAAGCGATTATTCACTTTATTCCCACGAGGAGACGCTCCGTTCGGGCTGGCTCCCGCTCCCGGACGGCGCGCGGATCGGCATCGCCGCCCGCATTTCCGGCGACGGATTGCGGGACGTCTCATCGCTTGTCATCCGCCTTCCGTATTCAGGGGAGGTGTGGTGCGAAAAAGACTTTCTCACGGCCTATCCCGAGGGCTTCCGGAATACCCTGATCCTCTCGCCGCCCGGCTGGGGCAAGACCACGCTTCTGCGCGATCTGATCCGCCGCTTCTCGTTTTCCGGCAAGGCAATCGGCGTGGCGGATGACCGCTATGAGCTGGCCGCGGTATGTAAGGGCGTGCCTTCCTTCGATCTCGGCCCGCGCACCGACGTTGTTTCCGGAGGAAATAAAGCCCGTGCGGCCATGATGCTTCTGCGCTCGCTCTCGCCGGACGTCATCGCGTTTGACGAGATCACCGCCGAGGAGGACATGGAGGCGGCTGAAAACGCCGCATTCCTCGGCGTGGGGCTTCTCGCCACGGCGCACGCGGGGGAGATTTCCGACCTGCAAAATAGAAAACTCTATCGGAACCTGTTGGAATCACACGTGTTTTCCCTCGCCATCGTGATCCGCATGGAGGAAGGAAAGAGAAAATACCGGGTGGAAAAGCTTTGAAGCTCCTCGGGATTTTCCTGCTGCTTGGAAGTACGGTCGGCCTTTTATATAAAACGGAAAAGGAAAAGCTTCACCGTGCCAGAAGAACCGAGGAAGCGCTCCGCCTTTTACTCACGCTGGAAGGCGGCGTCGGGTATCTTGCCTCTCCGCTTTCAGAGCTTCTTGCGGAATACGCGACTGACCATCCTC
>JAKSPX010000334.1 GCA_024404415.1 Clostridia bacterium
TGATTGTCAGCCTGTTTTTATTTACAAGTGCGTACTTACTCACCACATTCTGTGGTGGATATCTCACGAAACTGTCCTTAAGAACAAGTCTCTCAGAGCGGCTTTTTTATTGTTTTAGAGGATGCTCTTGCCTTCCCAGTCGCGGTCGGGCTTGCAGCCGAGGAGCTTGGCGACGGTCGGGGCGATGTCCTTGATGGAGACGTTTTCGAGCTTTTCACCCGGCTTGAAGTCCTTGCCCTCGAAGAACATGGGAATGGTCATGTCTTCCGGCATCGTCGTGCCGTGGCTTCTCTCGTGTCCGCCGTGGTCGGCCGTGACGATTAAGGTCCATTCGCCGTCCAGGCTCTTGATGACGCGGTCGATGTCCTTCCAGGAAGCGCGGACCGAACGGTCGTATTCCTCGCCCATCCAGCCAAAGCCATGCCCCGCTTCGTCCACCCAGCCGAGGTAGAGGAATGCGAAGTCGAGGTCGTCTTCCTTCAGGGCGCGGATGGCTTCGTCGGTGACCATTTCGTTTGCGACTTCATAGGTGAAGTCGTGTCCGGCGCGGAAATAAGCGTCGGCTAAGGAGCCGGGGCGGGAAAGGTCGCGGAGTTCTTCCCAGTTGAAGAACATGCCGGAGCGCAGCTCGTTGGCTTTCAGAACCTCGCAGAGGCCACGGATGGGACGCACCTGCGCCATATAGGTGTTGGTGGTGATGCCGTGGCGGGCGGGGTCGACGCTGTGGAAGAGCGACATGTGGCAGGGGAGCGTGACCGACGGGAAGACGGTCTGGGCGTCCATGGCGTAAGAGGCGCGGGCCTTCATGGCCTCGGCTTCGGGAACGCCGGGGAGCGCATCGGGGCGCATACCGTCCACAAGGATGAGGAGAACTTTCATTTCGTTGACCGCGGCTTTTTTATCAGAAAAGCCTTTCCTTTCCTATTTTCAGGGGCCACCCGCTTGCGGGCGGCCCCAATAGATTTATCTCTTTTTGCCGAAGTTGGCGGTGTCGGGATCGGGCAGGAAGTGATGATCCTGATTGAGGGCGGCGATGGCGGCCATATCCTCTTCGTCAAGGGCGAAATCGAAGACGTTGGCGTTTTCGACGATGCGATTTGAATGGCCAGACTGCGGAATGACGATCACGCCGCGTTCGATCTGGAAGCGGATGCAGACCTGCGCCGCGGTCTTGCCGTGCTTCTTGGCGATGGCTTCGAGCTTGTCGGAGACGTCCGCGAGGTTGCCGGAGAGGAGGGGAGAGTAAGCTTCCATGACGATGCCGTTCTTCTTGCAGTAGTCAAGAAGCTCAAGCTGCTGATTCAAGGGGTGGCATTCGACCTGATCGACCATGGGCATGATGCCGGTCTCCTTGTAGACGCGATCGAGGTGATGCGGCTTGAAGTTGCAGACGCCGATGGCGCGGACGCGCTTTTCCTCGTAGAGGTGAATGAGGGCCTTCCACGCTTCGACGTAATCGTCGTAAGCCGGGGTCGGCCAGTGGATGAGGTAGAGGTCGACGTAGTCGGCCTTTAATTTTTCGCAGCTGCGGTCGAAGGCGCGGAGCGCTTCGTCGTACTGATGGTGGGCGTTCCACAGCTTGGTGGTGATGAAGAGATCCTCGCGTTTCTTGCCGCAGGTATCAACGGCCTTGCCGACGAACTGCTCGTTGTCGTAAGCGGTGGCGGTGTCGATGGCAATGTAGCCATTGTCGACGGCGGCATGAACGGCGGAGATCAGTTCGGCTTCGTCTTCGACCTTCCAGACGCCGAGGCCGAGGCCGGGCATTTTCACGCCGTTGGAAAGCGTATAGGTGTCCTGCAGATTCTTTAACATAACAAAACTCCTTTTCGGGCTCCGGGGAGCCGCTTTTTTCTACCATTGTACACTTTGAAATGAGACTTGTCAATCCAATCCTGATGTTGTATAATTTATATGAAAATTATACATGAAAAAGGGTGACGGGATGGAATCTGAGAATCGACGTATGATGCGCATCATGCGCGCCAACACCGACTGGTGGATCAATGAAAAAGCCGTGGTCGGCATGAACGGCAAGACCTACATTGGCTATTTCACCGACATGGGCGAGGTGCATATCAAGGAATTTGACGCCAAGTGCAGCCGCGCCGTGAGCCGCGACGTCTGCCTCTGCCGCCTCAACCACGATTTCGCCGACGAACACAATTCTCCCGCCCTCTGCGTGACCGAGTCGGGAAAGATCATCGTGATCTACACCGGGCATAATTCCCACGGCAACGTCGGTCTTCTCCGTTACCGCACCACCCGGAGACCCTACGATATCGACTCCTTCTCGGAACAGCGCGAGATCGCGTTCCCGGGCGGGGTGAGCTACGCGCAGGTCTTTGAAAACGTCGAAAAGCATCAGATCTGGCTTTTCACCCGCGTGAACGGCGTCAACTGGTCGTTTTCCTATTCCGAGGATGAGGGCGAGACGTGGAGCAAGCCGG
>JAKSPX010000335.1 GCA_024404415.1 Clostridia bacterium
AATTTTTAGAGCCGCCCTTTTATTCCTCGTCGGACGTCTCGATGGCGGCGTCGGTCTCGATATCCACACACCAGAGGACGAGGCTTCCGAAATTCAGGAAATACCGCATTTCGGTGGAGACTGCGGAGCGGTAATAGGAAATATGGCTCTTTCCCGTCAGCGCCTTCAGGAATTCGTCGGCGATCTTGATCGCGTCGTCGCTTTTGAGGAATATCCCTTCGTCCATGTTCAGGCGGCTGATCTCGTCCTCGATGTGCCCAATGGTATCCAGCTTTTCGGTGAGTACCGTCTCGCGCGCGTAGGAAAGGCTCACCGCCTCCACGCCCTCGGCGTCGGTCATTTTCCCGAGATTGCGGTCCTGCCGCGATTTCAACACCACCGGGGCAAATAATCCCGCCGCGGCGGCGAGAAGAAGGCAGACGGAGGTGACGACATGCCCTTTTTTCATCTTCACGTTCATGCCTCTTCCTCTCCTTCCTCTTTGCCGAGCAGCACCGTGACGCAGGTGCCGCTCCCCTCACGGGAGGCAAAGCTCAGGCGGCCGTTGTGGCGGTTGACGATCTCATTGCAGAGTGAGAGGCCCAGTCCCACGCCGCCCATGGCGCGGGAGCGCGCCTTGTCTACACGATAAAAGGCGTCGGTGATGTGCGCGATGGCCTCTTCCGGCATGCCGCGGCCGTTGTCGAGCACGCGGATGCGGCAGTTTTCACCCTCCGCATCCAGCACGACGTAGATGTTGCCGCCGTTTTCGAGGGCCTTGCGCGCGTTGTCGATGAGGTTATAGATCACCGTCTTGATGAGGTCGGGCTCCACGGAAAAGATAAGCGGCGTGACCTTATACTGTAAGATGATGCCGGATGACTGAAAGACCGGCTTCAGATGCTCACAGAGGCCGCTCACAAGAGAGGCCATGTCGGTCGGTTTTCTCACCATTTTGTCGTTTTTGGCCACCAGGAGATCCAGGAGCTTGAGGGATAGCGCTTCAAGCCGCTTCCCCTCCGAGAAGATATAGTTGGCCGCCGTCATCTTGTCCTCCTCGGAAAGCGAATCGCTCCTGAGGAGGTCGGCGTAGCCGATGATGGAGGTCATAGGCGTTTTCATTTCGTGGGCAAAGCTCCCCATGAACCGCTCCTGCCGCTCAAAGGATTCTCTGAGCTCGCCGACGTTTTCCTCCAGCTTCCCGGCCATGTCGTTGAAATCGCGTGCAAGCTCGCCGAGTTCGTCCCGGGATCTGGTCCTGATGCGGGAGGAAAGATCGCCCTCGGCAAGTCTTCCCGCCGCGCGGGAGATCTTGTAGATCGGGCGGGTCAGAAGCCACGCCGTGAGCCAGGAAAGGCCGCCCCCGACCAATAAGAGGAGGAGAAAGACCTTGCGGAAGATGGCGATCTGGCTTTCGCGCGCCTCGTAGACCGGGGTGACGTCAAACACGATGTCCATTGAGACCGCCTCGCCGCTCGCGTCGATATCCCCCGCGATCTGGAGAAAATGCCCCTCCCCTTCGCGGAAGACGACCATGCCGTAGCCCCGCGCGGGCGACGCATCGGTGAACACGCCGCCGTTTTCATAGATGCTCTCGCCGCCCTTTCTGAGGCGCAGCCCTCTCCAGTTGGCGCGGGCGTCCATACGCGCGACCGATTCCGTGAGGTTGGCGAAATCGCGCTGGGTGTCCACCAGATTCACAAGCTCGACCGTTTCGAGCATCATCTGATAGGATGCGGCGGCGTTTTTCTTTTCCTGCTCCATGCCGCTTTCAAAGGATTGGGAGATCAGAAGCATACCGCCCACACCGTAGGCCAGCGTCAGGAGCCACACCATGGTGATCAGGATCTTCTGACGGAAGCTCATTTGCCCGGTACCTCCAATCGGTAGCCGACCTTATTGACCGTCGTGATGCACTTTTCCCAGCCGAGCTTGCGGCGGAGGCGCTGGACGTGGATGTCCACCGTTTTGCACCCGAAGGGAAAATCCTCATGACAGACGAGCTCGTAAATGGTCTCGCGGTAGAGCGCGATGCCGGGATTTTTGGCAAACAGCACCAACAGGTCGTATTCGATCTTGGTCAGGGGCACAAGCTCCCCATCCTTGTAGGCTTTCATGGCGATGGTGTCGATCACGATATCCCCACGGACGAGCGTGGTCTCGGTCTTCTTGAATCTCCTTAACACCACCTCGACGCGCGCCAGAAGCTCCAACACCTCAAAGGGCTTCACGATGTAGTCCTCTGCGCCGAGCTTGAGGCCCTTGATGCGGTCATCCAGCGAGTTTTTCGCCGTGATGAAGATGACCGGGATCTCCAAAGGGCGGATGAATTCCATCAGAGTGAAGCCGTCGACCTCCGGGAGCATGACGTCCAAGAGGATCAGGTCGAAGGACTCGGCTTTCAGGGCATTGATGGCCTCCACGCCGTCAAAGGCGGCGGAGGT
>JAKSPX010000336.1 GCA_024404415.1 Clostridia bacterium
TCCTTTTCGGCGGGTTTTGCTTTGTCAAAAAACATCCCTATGTGGCTGTGACCTTTGCGACAGCCCTTTTATTTTTTATGTTTATTCTTTGATTTCCTTCCACCAGAAGGCCGCCCAAAGGAGCGGTTTATCGGACTTGTTGATGACCGAGTGCCACACGCCGGGACGCACCGTGATGACGGTGCCGGGGGCGACGGGATAGGTCACGTCGTCCAGTTCCATGAAGCCCTCGCCCTGATAGAAGGTGAAAAGCTCCTGATTTTCCTCGTGGACGTGCTTGTCCATGCGGCCCGGGTGATCGAGATAACCCCACGCGTGACCGAAGGGAGTCGGAAAATCGGCGGGCGCGACAGGAGCCGAAAGAATGGTGTTTTCGTGTGCGGGAGTGGCCTTCGCCGGGTCAAATGGGAAATAGTTTTCCATAAGAATGCCTCCTGAGTTTATTTTTCGCTATGATATAATAAAAAGCCTTATTCGTCAATTCCGTTCATCTGATTCTGTCGTTGATCTCTTCCCGGAAGGCCATCAGCGCTTCCTCGGACATATCGTAGGAGTAGCCGAGCTTGCCGAAGTGCTTTTCGACTATCTTCATCACGTCCTCGCGCGAGGTGAGCGACTCGAGCTTACTTAGCGCGCGGTAATCGCTCATGGCTTCCTCAAAGACCTTCATTCTGAGCGACGGCACAGCCTTTCCGTCCGGCGAAGGATAGACGATGAGCGAGGTGCCGGGGTGCTGGACATAGGTGCCGGGATAGGCGTTCGGGTCATAGTGCCCGTGGGAAAGGATATCATAATAGAAATTGTAGCCCCAATGTAAGAAGCCCGAGGCGCCGGTGGCGTAGAGCATGACGCCGAGCATCCGGTTTCTGACCGAGAGGTTGGAGATCAGACGGTTGGCGTTATTCTCCGTCACCTGCCCGCCCGTGTAATAGGCCCAGAAGGGCTTGCCGCTTTGGATAAACTTCTCCATATCGGGCGAGTTTTCGGCCACGACCGGCACGTCGGTGGTGTTTTCCGCAGCAAACTGATAATGCGAAAGCGCATCAAAGAGCGTCGCGCCGCCGGTGACCTCCCGCATGATGGCCGCCGCCTCTTTGTAGCTTTCAAAGGTATTTTCGTCCGGCTCATCGGATGTGTGGAACCACGTTTTTTCCTTTACGCCGAGCTTTTCAAGCACCGGGAAGAGCGCTTTGAAGTAGGCGCGGAGGAAGGCGACGTACTCCTCCCCCTTCGCGTCGGTCTCCCAGCCGAAGAGGCGCTTTTCCACCCCGTCCACCGTGGCCATGACCTTGGGCGCGTTCTCCGCGCCCCACTGGGTGAACATGTGGGTATGTTCAAAATGGGTGATGCCCGCTTCCAGCGCCGTCTTGATGAAGCACTCGAGGAGCATGAAATCAAAGGAATATTCCCCGTTTTCCACCTTTACGCCGACGAGCTGGGCGGTCTTTCTCTCTTTGCCGACCGAGGTATCCAGGGGCGGCGTGAAAGCCGGGAGCAGGAGCATATTCTGCCCGTGGTCGGCCGCGGCCTTCATGAAGGAGGCCATGATCTCAAAATGCCGCTCGGAGAACACCTCCACCCCGTAGTGGTCGGCGAGGCAGTCGGCGTAAAACCAGTTGGTGACAAGGAGCGTCTGCTCCCCAAGCGATTCCGGGAGGATCTCGACCAAAAGGCGCTCCTCGGAAAACTCTCCGGGATCGGTCGAACGGACAAGGCGGATGGTGATCGCATATTCCCCCGCGTCCAGCGTCTTTCCCTCCTCATTTACCGTGAGCCACAAGCTCTGCCACGAGTCGCCCACGGCGGTGAGAAGCTCTTTTTCACCTTTTTCCACCCACAGGGTCGAAAAGCGGCCCTCGTCCTCCACCTCATGCTCCGCCTGCCTTCTGAATAGCGGGTCAGGGTAGAGGCCGGGCGTGGTGCGGACAAAGCCGTTGTCGTGCTTGGCGGGGCAGGCGCGCACCACCGGCACATAGCCCACGCGGTATTCCGCGAGGGGAAGGGCGCTTTTGATAACCGGGTAGACCATGCCCGCGTCGCCCGGGGAATCGAGCTTATAAGCGAGCTGGAAATTGCCGCGTTCGTTTTGAAAGAGGGTGAGCTTTTTTACCTGTCCCCCGGCGAGCTCGTCCGGGAAGACCTTCGCAAGGGAGGAAAGAAGAGCGGTTTTCATGATTTTACACCTTTTCGATCTTTGATGAGGATATCATAGCATATTTCGGGCGTTATCTCAAGCGTTCTTTCTGAAAAGCGGATCCATGAAATCCGCGCGTGCGCGGATGAAATCTGCCTTGCGGCAGATGAAATCAGTCTCCGACTGATGAAATCCGTCTTTGACGGATGATAAAAAAAGCGGCCTGTTCCTTCGGCGCGTGTTGATAAGGATGTTTTTTAAGCTTTTTCATCACGCGCCGAAAAC
>JAKSPX010000337.1 GCA_024404415.1 Clostridia bacterium
CGCCGGATTGCCTGGTGCGCTCGGTGGCCGGGGGCAGCAGACTCCAGACCGGGGCCGCCGCCATGATGCCGGAGGAAAACCCGGCGAGGATCTCCCCTCTTTTGCGCTCCGCACTCTTTTTCAGAAAATATACGCCCGCCGCGCCAAACGACGTGCCGATAAAAGGAAGCAGGATGCCTCCCCACATGATCCAATCCATTTTCTCCTCTTCCCCTTTGCAAGGTTGCTTTTTCATACTATGCAAAGGGAGGGAGAAGTGCGCCTATCTTTTTCCCGCGAAGAGCTTTCTCAGGCGGAGATCATAAAGCTTCATAAGGCGTGGGATGGTCACATCATACAATAGGAACGCGACGTTTCCCGCGATGAGGATCGTCCAGAGTAGCCAGGTTTCTTCTGCCGCAGGCACGAAAAGCGTCATCACCAGCCATTCGGTGAGGATGGCGACGGCGTTGAAATAAAGGAGTTTGGAAAGAAGCCTCGCGCCGCGCGGCAGCTTTTCAAAACTCGGCCGAAGGATGGGATAGACGCCGAAGATGGCGACGAAGGTCAATGTTTCCTCCACGTCGCCGATGACCAGCGCGGAGAGCAGACTGACCGCTATATATAATAGGAAGTGCGTCTTCCGCCCGTACTCCTCTCCGGCGGGCAGCAAGACCAGCCCTGCGAGCATGGGCGACGCGTAGGTGCCGATGCCGATGACCTCGCCGAGGAGCATGAGCGCGATGGTGAGGGCGATGATGATGCCTGAAAAGGCGACGCGGCGGGTATTATTCAACAACAATTTCCTTTCGTATATCCGAAAGAAGAGAAGCCATTTCCTCTTCTGTCAGAAGCCGGTATTCTCCCTGCTCCAAAGCCGGGTCGAGCCGGAGCGAGCCAACGGCGCGCCGTTCGAGATAAAAGATCTTGAGGTCGAGTGCGCGGAGCATCCTTTTGACCTGGTGCTTTTTCCCCTCGTGAATAGTGAGAGTTGCGCCGGTGACGGGCCCCGCGGGGTTTTTGAGATAGCGCTGTCTTCTGAAAAGCGGGAGAAAATCCTTCACATCGTCGACATGGCAGGTTTCGAGAAGCTTCACCTTCGCCGGGCGGGTCGGCTCTTCCTCGCCGGGGATCAACATCCCGTTTTCAAGGCGCGTGATCGCCTCCTCGGAAAGTTCGCCGAAGGCGTAGAAGAAATACTCCTTTTCGACGTGCCTTTTCGGCTGCATGAGGAGGTTGTCGATCCTTCCGTCGTCGGTAAAGAGCAGGAGTCCGGCTGTGTCGATATCAAGCCTCCCGATGGGGTGAAGGGCATCATAGAGATCGGGCGGAAAGAGCTCCATCACCGTTTTCCGTGTGCGGTCGCTTTTGGCGGTGATGAGTCCCTGCGGCTTATTCATCATGTAGACCCGCATGGCTTCCCTCCGCTCTCTGATTTCCTCTCTGATAAGATATTAATGCGCACAAAAATCAAAACTGAGCTTGGCAAGCCTATTCCATTCATTTTTTGATTTGTTTCTGTGCAAGAATTTCCGTCCCGGCAGGCGAAAATTCTTGCACCTTTTGCGGCACTTTCCCTAAGTGCCGCAAAAGTGTGCGCATTAATGTAGTAGCTGCAGGGATAAAAAGCGGTTTTCAACCGCTATTTTATCCATAACGGCGCTTCGCGCCGCGAATAAACCGCTACACGGTTTATTCAGCAGATATTATATTATAGCACGCTTTGGGGAATTTGTAAATCATCCGGCAGATCATGCGTTCAGGTTTTGCTCTCCGTGACCATATACCCGTTTTTCCTGATGACGATCTGATGTTCTTCGAGCTCTGTGCGGTTCATGACAATGATCTCATCCACGCCGTTTTCCGCCATGCGGAATTCTTCGTCCCCGAGATTGATGAAGACCTTTATCTCGCCGCCTTCGAGCTTTCTTTTATAGCAGATCACGTTTTCCGGAGACGGATAAAGAGAGACCCCGGAGGCTTGAAGCTCCGGATGCCGCTTTCTGAGGTCGTTGAACGTCTTCACGATTTTGAGCCGTCTTCTTCCCTTTTCGGTCATGGCATACGCCCAGTTGATGGCATTGGTCCCGGGGAAATAGCGGTTGCCCATGGTCTTTGTCATGGAATCGTCACATATCTCGTTGCCGTTCCACAGAAACGGCACGCCGTTCAGGGTGTAAGTGAGGGCGATAAACGCCTCCATCCTGTCGCTCCCGATCAGCATTTCAAGCCGCTTCAGCCCGGCCACGCTTGCCGTATCGTGGTTCTCGACGAAGCGGATGAATCTGCCTTCCTGACTAAAGGGCTCCGCCAGCTTCTCCTTCCATTCTGTCACCGTGATCTCGCCTATGATCATATAAAGCGAACGCGGGCCGGTGATGCGTGTGTTATCGGTATAGAGAAGGTCAAAGCCGTGATCAAGGGTATCGTGGTTA
>JAKSPX010000338.1 GCA_024404415.1 Clostridia bacterium
TCTGGATCTGGCGCTTGGTGTTGCCGGTGGATACCGGAACGGTCGCCGCGCCGATGCGTTCGCAGCCCCAGTGCGCACCGAGTCCGCCGGTGAAGAGGCCGTAGCCATAAGAGATGTGGCCGATGTCCTCTCTGGTGACGCCGCCCGCGGCGTAGGCGCGCGCGACGATGTGGCTCCAGCTTTCAATGTCCTTCCGGGTGTAGCCGACCACCGTCTGCTTGCCGGTGGTGCCGCTGGAAGCGTGGACGCGCACGATCTCGCTCATCGGCACGGCAAAGCGGCCGAAGGGATAGGCGTCGCGCAGGTCCTGCTTCTGGGTGAAGGGCAGTTTACAGAGATCGTCGAGAGAGTTGATATCGCCGGGGAGAAGGCCGATCTCGTCCATCTTTTTGCGGTAGGGTGCGACGTGGGCGTACATCTTCTCCACGGTGTCCAATAACCGTTTTTCCTGCACGGCGCGAAGAGCGTCGCGCGAGGTCATTTCTATTTCGGGATTCCAGCAAGGCATAGTGATTTAGTCTCCGATCTTGGCGGCGTTCGCGCCGAAGGCAAATGCCTTGCAGTTGACGTCGGCAAATTTTGCCGGTACGGTGGAGCGGATGATGCTCTCCCATTCCTCTTCCGTGCCGCTCAGAATGTGGGATGCCGCGCCGAGGAGCGCGACGTTGGCAGCCTTGGGGTTACCGGCCTTTTCGGCGGCGGCCAGCGCGTCAAAGCGCACGACCTTGATGCCGTAGGTATTCAGTCTTTCCCAAATGTCCTTCGGATATTCAGCCGCACCGGTGACGACCGGCATGGGCATGATCTCCTGATCGGAGGTGACCAGCGTGCCGCCCTTTTTGAGGTAATGGGCATAGCGGAGGCCTTCGAGTGCTTCAAAGGAGATGACGAGGTCGGCTTCGCCCTCGCTGACCAGCGGCGAGTCGATGCGTTCGCCCGCGCGGATGTAGGTGATGACGCTGCCGCCGCGCTGGGACATGCCGTGGACCTCGGAGAGCTTGGTATCCAGCCCTCTTCCGATGAAGAGAGCGCCTAAAATGCGGCTGGCGAGCAGAGAACCCTGTCCGCCGACGCCGACGATCAGAACATTCATATTTTCCATTATTTGTTTCCCCCTTTGATGGCATCAAACGCGCAGAGCTTCTGGCAGAGACCGCAGCCGACGCAGAGGGTGTTATCGATCCGCGCGCCCTTGGCTTTGTCAAAGAGAACGGCCGGGCAGCCGATGGACATGCACTTGCGGCACTTGCGGCAGGCATCCGGGTCGACCGAAAGCGCGGGCAGGCGCTTGACCGATTTGAGAAGCGCGCAGGGACGCTTGACGATGATGACCGAGGGCTCTTCCGCCGCAAGCTCTTCCTTGAGGAGCGCTTCGCAGGCGGTGATATCGTAAGGATCGACCTTGTTTACGCGTTTCACGCCGATGGCACGGCAGAGCGCTTCGAGATCCAGCGCGTGGGTCGGCTGATTCTGCAGGGTCAGGCCGGTGCAGGGATTCTGCTGGTGGCCGGTCATGCCGGTGATGGAGTTATCGAGGATCAGGACCGTGACGTTGGACCGGTTGTAGACCGCGTTGATGAGGCCGGTGATGCCGGAATGGACGAAGGTGGAGTCGCCGATGCAGGCGACGGCGCGCTTGGCAAGTGAGGGATCGGCGGTGATGAGGCCGTGGAGACCACTGACCGATTCGCCCATGTCGATGGTGGAATCGACGGCGGCGAGCGGCGCCTGTGCGCCGAGGGTGTAGCAGCCGATGTCTCCCGAGACGACCAGCTTCATCTTGGAAAGGACGTAGAAAATGCCTCTGTGCGGGCAGCCGGGGCAGAGCACCGGGGGACGCACCGGGATCTGGGCGGGAGAAGAGACCTCGTCTTCCTCGCCGAGGACGGCCTTTTTGATCATGGCCGGGGTGTATTCGCCGCAGAGGGTGAAGAGCGACTTGCCAACACACGCAACGCCGTTGGCCTTGCAGAAATCCTCGATGAAGGGATCGAGCTCTTCGACGACGTAGACCTTATCGACCGACGCGGCAAACTCCCTGATCTGCCTGGCGGAGAGCGGGTAAACCATGCCGAGCTTCAAGTAGGTCGCCTTGTCGCCCAACGCTTCACGGGCGTACTGGTAGGCGATACCGGCGGCGATGACACCGATCTTCCTATCACCGGGGATGACCTTATTGAGTCCCGATTCGGCGGCGTATTCCGCGAGCTTCAGGGTACGCTCCTCCACGATCTTGTGGCGCGGGCGGGCCATGGCGGGCATCATGACGTACTTGGCGACGTTCTTCTGATAGGGTTTCCTTTCCTTTTCGACTCTTTCGTGCTCCTCGACCATGCTCTGGGAGTGGGCAACACGGGTGCTGGTGCGGAGGAAGACGGGCGTGCCGACCTGTTCGCCGCCGCCGGCGCCGCC
>JAKSPX010000339.1 GCA_024404415.1 Clostridia bacterium
GCTTTCGCGCTGTACCGCCATGACTTCCGCCAGCATTTCGCCGGGCAGAAGCCCGCGCACCAGCCCGTTCCGGGTCGAGGCACAGAAGGCGCAGCCCATCCGGCAGCCGATCTGCGTGGAGATGCAGGCGGAGTTGCCGTGATGATACCGCATGAGGACGCATTCCGAGCTTTGACCGTCCGGGAAGGCGAAGAGGAATTTCTCGGTGCCGTCCGACGACTTCTGGTGCACGAGTGTCTTCACCTGCGTGACGTAGGCGCATTCTGCGAGCTTTTCCCGGAGGGCTTTGGAGAGATTGGTCATTTCAGGGATGTCGATCCCGCGCGCGACCCAATTAGCGACCTGCCCCGCGCGGAACTTCGGCTCGCCAAGGCCGGTTATGAAGTTTTCAAGCTCCTCTGCATCCAGCGAGAGGAGATCGGTTTTTTCTTCCATTTTCTGACTTACCCCTTCCGCCTGAGAAGGCAGAAATAAAAGCCGTCGGTGGCGTCCCTTGTCGGCCAGAGGGTGCGCTCGCCGTTTTTCGTTTCAAAATTCAGAGGCATTTCGGCCTCTTCGCGGATAAATTCCGGGTTATCTTTGAGGAATGCGTCGACGATATCCTCGTTTTCGGCCTTGTTGACCGTGCAGGTGGAGTAGACTATCCTGCCGCCTTTTCTGACGTAGGACGAGGAGGCTTTGAGAATGGAGGCCTGCAAAGCCGGGAGAGACAGAATATCCTCCATGCTCTTATACTTGATATCCGGCTTTTTGGAAATGACGCCGAGGCCGGAGCAGGGTACGTCGCAGAGGACGAGGTCGGCCTTATCGACGAGCTTATCATCCTTCACCGAGGCGTCGTGCTGTTCGGCGCGGATGATCGTGATCCCGAGCCGCTTAGCACCTTCCCTGATAAGCGTTACCTTGTTTTCATATAAGTCGCGGGAATAGATCTTCCCCTCATTCCCCATCAAAGCCGCCGCAAGGAAGCTCTTGCCGCCGGGGGCTGAGCAGACGTCGATGACCGTCTCCCCTTTTTCGGGCTTTCCCGCAAGCACGGCAAGGTAACTTGCCTTGGATTGGACGGTGAAGAGTCCTTCCCTGAAGGCTTCGGAGCGCTCGACGTCGGTCTGGGAAAGGAGCTTCCCCATTTCCGGGATGGCCGGGTCAAATTCACACGCGATCCCCGCCTCTTTCATGAGGTTTTCGAAGGAAGCGCGGTCGGTTTTGAGGGTGTTTATTCTGATCTCGGTCGCAGGAGAGGAATTATTCCATTGGAGCATCCTTTCGCACTCCTCTAAGCCGAGTCTTTCGGCGTAGAGCGCGACAAGCTCCGCGGGGTGGCTATATAAAACGGAGAGTCTTTCGATCTCGTTTTCGGCCCTGATCTCCGGCTTTTCTTCCCGGTAGACCGAGAGGGCGCGGAGGACGGCGTTGGAAAAGCCCTTTGCCTGCGGGTTGACGCGCGCGACGAGGTTCACCGCGTCGTTTAATACGGCGTGGAGCGGGAGCTTTTCGCCGAACAAGATTTGAAAGACCGAAAGCCTAAGGATAGCCAGCACCTTCGGGTGGATCTTTTTGAGGCGGAATTTGGAGACCGAGGCGATGAGATAGTCCTCAAGCATCAGGTTTTCCACCGCGCCGTAAAAGAGGAAGCCGGTCAGGGCGACGTCGCTGGGATCCATATCCGTATCTTTCACATAGGAGCGGTAGAGAATGTCGGCAAAGGCCTTCTCCTTCTCCCATTTGAAGAGGAGCGCGGCCGCCGCTTCCCTTGCCGGGGAAACCGGTGTCATCTGATCACTTTCTCCTTAATCGGGTGTCCGTTGAAATAGGCCGCCGCCGGCATGCGCTTTTTGCCCGCGGGCTGCACCTCACCGATGGAAAGAAGGCTTCCGCCGCCGCAGGCGACCGTGAGGCCCTTCTTTCCCGCTTCCTTCACCGTTCCGGGGGCGAGGCTTTCGTCCACGCCGACCAAAACCGGCTTATAAAGCTTGAGTTTCACGCCGTCGATGGCCGCTTCGGCCACCGGCCACGGGTCGCACCCACGGATCTGGGCGCTGATGGCCTCGGCGGAATTGGTCCAGTCGATGACCCCATCCTCCTTGGACATCATGGAGGCGTAGTTGGAAAGGCTGTCGTCCTGCTTCTTTCTGTCGGCCTTACCCTCTTCGATGGCCTTGATGGCCTCGCAGAGGAGCGGCCCGCCGATCTCGGCAAGGCGCGCGGTAAGGGTCTCGGTGGTGTCGGTCGGGGCGATGGCGACCTTGGCGTGCATGATCATGTCGCCGGTGTCGATGCCCTTATCCATATAGATGGTGGTGATGCCGGTCTCCTTCTCCATACCCACGATGGCGCGCTGGATGGGCGCGGCGCCGCGATAACGCGGAAGCAGCGACGCATGAACGCAGAGCGA
>JAKSPX010000034.1 GCA_024404415.1 Clostridia bacterium
GGTTAAACCAGTCCGCAGACTGGTTTATAGTCTCGCAATGACAAGTGAGTTTTTTTACAGCCCCTTTTTGAAGGGCTATTAAATGATCCGCACTTCGAGGGAATATTCGCCCGCCCGAGGGGCGTCATTCTTGTCAAGCATGGTACTCCACGCCATATCGCCGCCGATGGGGCAGTGGTAGGCATAGTTGGTGTAGATCGGCTCGCCGTGCCCTTCAAGCTGCCAGTTTGCCGGGACGGAGATGGGGCTGAAGGAGGAGGCGTCGGCTTCGGGAAGGTAAAAATCGCCGGTCTCCTCGGGAGAGGCGAAAAGGCGGAAATCCCACGTGCCGTTCAAGGAGAGGGTGTGGCCCTCAAAGCGCCTTGCGCGGGCGGGAAGACGGTTGACGGAGGTGACGCGGGGGTCGAGGTAATAGGTCATGACGGAGCCCTTCTTTCGTGGATTCTGATTGTGACCATTATAACGCATTTCCGCCCTCTCTGCAACGAGAAAAGGGCGGAAATATAATCAATATGAAAACTTCGTTTTGCGATCGGCTGTTATCTTATTCTGCGATGCGCCTGACCCAGTCGACGAAGGAGCCGGTGCCGTGGCCGTCCACGTCGGCGTGACCCATGGCCCAGACCAGCGCGTAATCCACACTTTCGGCCCCTGCCATGCCGGCGGCGAGAGCGAGGTTATAGGCGACGGAGAAGGCGGTGTGCTCGTCGGCGGTGCCGTTTCTGGTGCGCCAATGGCGGGCGGGGTCGGCTTTGACCTTCCCGCGGGCGGCGTCTAAAAGAATGGCGGTCGCGTTATATAAATAGGTCTGCTCTTTCAGGTCTTCGCGGTCGGCGTCGGCGATGTAGGCTTCGATGTCGCACTTTTCCACGCCGTCGATGGGCTTGTAGCGCGCGAGGGTTTCTTTCATGCCTTTTCCGACCGAAGAGGCGAAATGCGCGCCGATTTCCTCCGGCGTGCCGAAGGCGTTGTTTTCGGCGGTGTGGTGGAAGGTATCAAAGCCCGGCACCGATTTGCCTCTGACGAGACGCGTCCCGCGGACAAAACCCAAAAGATCGGTCACGCGGTAAGCGCCGTTCTCCTTTTTGAGCCAGTTTTCGGCATCTTCAAAAGTCGCGAGGTACTCACCGACGTTCGGATAGGTCATTTCCTCCTCGTCAAAGGAGAGGAAGGAAATTGAGCCGTCTTCATTGGTGTGCTCCCGGAGGAAAGCGTTGAGCGCATTGGAGATATTTTTGAGCGTCGAGTCGTAATAGCTCCCGGAGCGGCCGGATTCGTCCTCAAAGGAGAGGACTTTTCCGTCTTGAGTACGGAGACCAAGAGAATTTAAGTACGCAGTGTAGCGCCGGGCGAAATCCTTGTGGAGCGCGATCTGAAAGGGCGTGAGGTCGGGCTCGGTCACGTTGAAGCCGATGCAATGGGTGTTCGGATCGTCGTAGCGCTGCCAGGCGTAGGCCATGTCGGCGTTTTCGATGTCCGCGATGGGGCAGTAGCACTGGCTCGCGAAGATGTCGTCCCGGATGGTGCTCACAAAGCGCCCGTCGTCGGTCTTTTCAACACCTGCCGCGCCGAGGGCATAGAGATAGGGGTAGTAGGCCTCCATGTTGCCCGATGCGCCGAGGATGGAACTCATCTGGCCGCCGCCGGAGGTGCCGACCGAGATGATCTTTTCCTTGTCGCCGGGAATCATCTGATCATAAAGGCGGAGGAGCCTCACGGCGGCCTTCTGGTCCACGGCTGCGGCAGGGCTTTTCCCGATGCCGCCGGGGAGGCCGCGGCTTCTCGCACCGACGCTCACCTGCACGAAGCCTGCTTTGATCCAATCGGGCTCCACCTCAGCCGGTGTGGAGGAAAACCACCCGCCGCATTGGTTAAAAAAGATGACCGGGGCTGAAAGAGCGGTGAAGCCATTGCATTCTCCTGAGGGGTTCACCTGCCCGGCCTCATCCAGATAGGCGGCGGGGACGTAGAGATCCATGCGCTGGTGCTCTTCCGAGAGGACGTGCGAGACGAAAAAGACATTTTTCAAAGCATAGTAGCTTCCGTCCTCCGAAAGCTGCCAGCGGTTAGATTCAAAAAGTGTATTCAGATTGATTTCCATAACTTCCTCCGTTCCGACCCTTTTATATATGGTGTCATCGGATCATGAAAATATATTTTCCGTGTATGATACATATTTTGCTTGTTTACGGATTGCCACGACCATCCTGCGGGATGGTCTCGCAATGACAGTAGGGCGCGATACCTGAAACAGTATAGCACATTTCCGTTTTTTCGGCAAGGGAGGGGAAAAACGCAACTTTTTCTTGCAGTCCTGCCTGCAGGATGGTATAATCCAGATAATAGACTAAAGGAAAAGGAGATCATCAGTATGCATATCAAGAGAAACCGTCCCGAGCCGGAGCTCCGCGGCGTGAGCGTTGTCGCGAAAAACGTCCTCTGCCTCGATATCATGGAAGGCTGGATCGAAGGCGGCATCCAGATCCCCTACGTCCCGGAGGAGGGCGAAACGCTGGAAAGTGACAAGCGCGTTCCCTACCTTGTCTGGATCGTGAAGAACGGCGAGAGAGTCGGCATCAAGGTCGCTGATCCGCGCTTTGGCGACAAGCGCTTCCCGCTCGAAGAGGTCATGGGCGACGCGCTCGACCTCAAGCTGGCCGATTCCGCCGATTCCTACGCCATCAACGGCAAAAAGCCTCTCAGGGTGTGGCGCAAATCCAAGCCCAACGATTATGCCGACCGCCGCGACTCGCTCTTCGGCGATCCGCTGGTCCACCTCACCGACCCGGATGAATATATCGACAAGCACAAGCGCGAAACCGTTCAGCACACCCTCTATCTCGTCGCCGAAAATGACTTTGTCCCGGGCGAAAGCTACGTCCTGAACTTCCCGAAGGGTCTTCTTGATAAGGAAGAATACGCTTTCGTCTTCGACCCGAAGGCGCAGTTCTCCGAAGCGGTCCACGTTTCGCAGGTCGGCTTCCGTCCCGACGATCCTTCCAAGCGCGCGTACCTTTCCCAGTGGATGGGCAAGGGCGGCGGCATCGACTACGATGCTCTCACCGAATTCGGCATTCTTGACGAAAAGAACGACACGGTCTTCAAGGGAAAGATCGCTCTCCAGCACGATGAAAAGCCCATCATGCCCTCCATGCCCGCCGACACCACCGCGAGCAAGGTCTATGAGATGGATTTCTCGGCATTCCAGACGCCCGGCACCTACCGCGTGATGGTCCCGGAGCTTGGCTGCTCCTTCCCGTTTGTCATTGACGGGGAAGCAAGCTGGCTCCGCGGCTTCAAGGCCAGCATGAACGGCCTCTTCTGCCAGAGGAGCGGCATCGAGACCGGCGAGCCCTATACGAAATTCTCCCGTCCCCGCGCCTATCACCCGGACGACGGCAAGAAGGTCTACCACAGCGACTCGACCATTTTTGAAAGCGGCAACGGCATGAATGCCTATGGCACCGATAACGGCAACTTCGGAAACCTCGTCAGAAAGGGCACCGATATCGTTGTCGAAAACGCCTGGGGCGGCTATTTTGACGCCTGCGACTGGGACCGCCGCATCCAGCACCTCCACGCCACTCTCATGGGCGAGGAATTATACCTCATGCTGCCGGATTACTTCGACGCGCTGAAGCTTCCCATCCCGGAAAGCGGCAACGGCATCCCGGACATCATCAACGAAGGTCTATATAATATCGACTTCTACCGCCGTCTCCAGACCCCGGAGGGCGGCATCCGCGGCGGCGCCGAGCAGGAGGAGCACCCGATCATCGGTCAGTGCGCCTGGCAGGATTCGTGGAAGACCTACGCCTATTCGCCCGACTTCTGGTCGGCATGGTTCTATGCCGCGGCGGCAGGCCGCGCAGCCTATGCCCTCAGAAGAAGCGACAAGGCGCTTTCCGAGGTCTATGAAGAGTCGGCCGTCCGCGCCTTTGACTGGGCGGAAAAGGAATATGCCGAAAAACTCGCTTCCGAGGGCGATTACTGGACCCGCATGGCGCACATGCGCCTCCAGAGCCAGCGCGAGCTGGCCGCCGCCGACATCTTCCGCCTCACCGGCAGAGAAGACTGCGGCGCGCTCTATAAAAAGCTCCGTTCCCCGATGAATTACGAGGCTTCCTTCATCTACGCCACCCTTCCCGAAGGCATAGGCGACGAGGAGATCAAGAAGGCCTGCCGCGATTCCATCATCGCCTCGGCTGAGAGAGCAGTGGACTTCGGAGGGAAGACGGCGTTCCGCCTCACCACCGGCGACCCGCAGATGACCCGCACCGGCCCGTATTCCAGCTTCTACACCATCCCGCACAACGTCGAGCTGATCCGCGCCCATTACCTCACGGGCGACGAGCGCTACCTCGCCGCCGCCATCGACGCCGCGCAGTTCGCCGCGGGCGCCAACCCGACCAACCTCTGCTACACCACCGGCATCGGCCCGCGCTGCCCGGAGAACGTCCTCCATCACGACAGCCGCATCACGGGTCAGCCCGCCCCGGACGGCATCACCGTCTTCGGACCTCACGGCTGGAGCTGGCCGAACGGCGAAATGATCCGCATGCTCCGCGAAGGCAACATCTATCCGGGCGCTTTCGTCTGGCCCGGCGCCGAGAGCTATCTCGACACCTACCGTTACCCCTGCCAGACCGAGTACACGGTTCAGGAATCCATCGGCCCCAACGCCTACCAGTGGGGCTACCTCGCGGCCCGCGCGTAAAAATTCTACCTGCCATAGGGGAGGGGCTTGCCTCTCCCCTTTTTCAGAGAATATTGTTCGCAAGCAAAAAATAACGGAAAGAGGACGGAAAGCAAGATGAAGCGCGATATTTCCCAACTCAACGAAGAGGATATCCTGAGCTTTCTCCTGATCGGCCAGTCCAACATGGCCGGGCGGGGGTATATGGACGAAGTCGAGCCGATCATCAACCAGCGCTGCCTGATGGAGCGAAACGGCCGCTGGCAGCTCATGTCCGAGCCGATCAACCCCGACCGCCCCATCTTCTACGGCGCTTACCGGAGCGGCGTCGGCCTTGCCGCGAGCTTTGCCGACGAGCTTTCCCGCCATATCCGCGCGCGGGTCGGTCTGATCCCCTGCGCCGACGGCGGCACAGCACTCTATCAATGGATGCCGGGCGAGGTGCTTTTTGACAACTGCGTCATGAAGACCCGCCTTGCCATGCGGAGCTCGCATTTCGGCGGCATCCTCTGGCACCAGGGTGAAAACGACGTGGGGCACGATGACCGCGTTGAAAAGCACAGGGAGATGCTCGACACCTTCATCAACGCGCTTCGAAAGGAATTATGCGCCGAGGATCTACCGTTTCTCATCGGTGAGCTCCACACCTACGAAAATGACGACGGGAAGAGCCGGGAAAACACCGCGAAGCTGAATGAGGAATTCCGCGAGATCGCGTCGACTCTGCCTTATTGCGGCTTCGTCTCCGAAAAAGGCCTCACCATCCAGTCCGACGGCGTGCATTTTGACGCGAAGTCCTACCGGGAATTCGGGCTTCGCTACTTCAAGGAATACGCGCGCATCGTGGGACTCTGAAAAAAATACAGAATTCAATCGGAGGATCGCTTTATGATCATCATGTCTAATAACCTCTGGAACAACGATTTCAATCAGCCTGCCTGGGCGGCAAAGGGAGAAGACTGTTCCGCCGAAGGCCGCATCGGCGGCCTCATCCGCGCCTACCGTTCCTGCATGCCGGATATCCTCGGTTTTCAGGAGATGTCCCGGCACATGGAAGCGCTCATCATGGAAAATATGAAGGAATTCACGGATCCGAACGGCGGGAAAGCGCGTTACGAGATCATCACCGGCGGGTATACGCCGATCCTTTACCGCTACGACCGCTTCCGCGTTCTGGAATCGGGACACCGCCTTTACGATACCTCCTTCCCGCCTTATGACGGTTCTTTCAACGATGCCGATTCCAAGGGGTATACCTTCGGCGTATTTGAAGACCGGAGTAGCGGAAAACGTCTGGTCGTGACGACGACCCACCTGTGGTGGAAATCCGACGACCCGGCAAGCAAAAGCTACCAGAAGGGCTCCGGGGAGGCGCGCGCCTTTCAGATCAGGGAAGCAGCGGCGTGCGCGGAAAAGCTCTCCGCCCGGTATGACTGCCCGGCGATCCTCATGGGCGATCTGAATGACGAATTGGGAAGCCCCGCGCTCAACGCCGTTTTATCCGGCGGCTGGCAGGAGACCCACGCGCTCACGGTCGGCGAACGCAACGACACCCGCGGGTATCACTACTGCTTCGCGGACGGCTGGCACCACGATGAGCCGGGCGAATATGTCCACGCGATCGACCATATTCTGATCCGCAACCCCGCTTCCGCCGTCGTCAACCGCTTCTGCCGCCACATGGAAAAGTATTTTGAGCCGCTTTCCGACCATTTCCCCGTCTATATCGACCTCACCCTCTGAAATTTCAAAATCAAACCGATAAAGGCTGTAAAAAACGCGGGGATCCGTCTTTTTTACCGAAAAAACGGATTGCCACGACCATCCTGTGGGATGGTCTCGCAATGACAGGCGGTTTTTACAGTCCTTTTTTATACACTGGCGTGTTTCCCGTGTCCTTCCCCGACCCTTTACTTCCCGGGGATTCTGTGATAGAATAACTGGGTTATTCCGATGTTTTCTGATGCGGAGGTCTCGATACGGACATGAATACTCAGCCTTCCCCTTCCGTCGGGCTATTTGACTCGCCTGCCTATAAGCGCTCCCGGAATGCCTACCTGATGCACTGCGCCTTTGAATACCTCATTGCCCTTCTGGTGTCGGACGCCTTCCTTGCCAAGCTTCTTTCAAATCTCGGCTTTTCCGATATGCTGATCGGCGTGACCTCCTCCATCATCAGCGCCGCCTTCCTCTTCCAGCTTTCGGCGATGCTTCTGGTGCAGAGGATCCATAACGTCAAACGCTATGCCATCACGCTCTCGGCCTTATCTCAGCTTCTCTTCATCTCCCTCTATTTCGTCCCCTTTCTGCCGGTCGCAAACGGCATGAAGAGCACGTTGGTCGTCGGGTTCCTGCTTTTGGCCTATTTCTGCCTCTATTCCATGGGCCCGATGCTTTCCAAATGGGGCAATTCCTACGTCGCCCCCACCAACCGCGGCACCTATTCGGCGGTCAAGGAGATGGTCTCCCTCGTCACCGGCATGGGCTTCACCCTCGGCATGGGTTATGTCATCGACCGCTATGAAGGCCTTAATAACATCCGCGGCGGCTTCCTCTTCATCGCCTGCGCCGGGCTGATCGTCAGTCTTTTAAGCTTCATCTGTCTGAAGAATATTTCGGTTGAAAACGCGCTGGTTTCCCCGGAAACCGAGACCATACCCATGAAAAAAATCTTGAAGGAGACGCTCGGCAGCCGCCGCTTCATCCCGGTGGTGGTCGCGGCCTCACTGATGAGCATTTCCAGCTACATGACGGTGGGCTTCCTCGGCATCTACAAGACCAAGACCCTGATGCTCTCGGTCGCCACCGTGCAGATCATCAACATCGTCGGCAACCTCGCGCGCGTCGCCGTTTCCAAGCCATTGGGACGCTTTTCGGACAGACATTCCTTTGCCAAAGGGCTTGAGGTCGGGCTTTACCTCGCGGCTCTGGCCTACGTCTTCTGCGTCTTCTCCGGGCCGGGGAGGGTCTGGTGCTTTGTCATCTACACCCTTCTGATCTCGGTCAGCGCCGCCGGGACGGGGCAGAACAGCTTCAATATTCTTTATAGCTACGTCGACCCGAAATATTTCGTGCAGGCCTACGCCATCAAATCCAGCATCAGCGGCGTCATCGGCTTCCTCGCGTCTTTGGTCGGGAGCAGGATCCTCGGCATGGTGCAGGCAAACGGCAATATGCTCTTCGGCATGACCGTCTACGGCCAGCAGCTCCTCGCCGCGATCTCCTTCGTCTTTGCCATCTCCGCGGCGCTTTTCACCCGCTTCGTCATGGGGCGGCAGAAAGCCATGCTGCAATGATTTCCAAAGCTCCATCTCAAATATATACGAAAATGGGGCTGTAAAAAAACTCACAAGACCCTGTCATTCCGAGCCAACGCCGCAGCGTTGGCGTGGGAATCCGTCTCCTTTTTGAGAGAATACGGATTGCCACGACCATCCTGCGGGATGGTCTCGCAATGACAATTGAGTTTTTTTACAGCCCGATTTTAATATATTGTGAGCCATTTGAATCAGGTTCAAGCCGTAAATGAGGCTTATCGGTACATCTTTTCGACGTCCTCCAAGAATTTTTCCGCCTCGTCACACGATTTCACCCTGACGGGCATCATGAGACCCTTGGGGCTGAGGTGCTTTAATAATTCCTTTGCGGTCTCGGGATCCGGCATCGGGCCGCTGACGTAGAGGGATTTCCCGGCGGATTGGATCTTCTGCATGAGCGGGATCCATTCCAGAATGTTTTCGCACTGGACGCCCGGCTCCCACTGGATGGCGTCGAGCTCCCTGATCCCCAAAATGAGGTCGATGTGCCGCAGGGTGAGCGTGCCGTCGAGGTGGTAAATGCTCTTTTCCGCGTGCTCGGCGCGCCTGATGAGGGTGGGCAGATAGCGCTCGTAGTGTTCCGGGTTGATCATGGCGCTGAAATCGAACTCGATCAGGGCGCCGCGGCCCCGGTACCAGGTGGGAAGCCAGGAGCAGGTGCCGACCTGATACTTGGTGAGGACGTCGTAGATTTTGTCGTAGAGGAGGCACCAGAAGTCCGCCATCACTTCCTCCGCCCTGATGACCGCATCGGGGTCCTCGGCGAGGTCGGTGAGGAGGTTGGTGTAGCCCACGATCTTGGCCAGCGTGTCGCCGGCATTAGCCAGCGGCGGCAGACCGATGAGGCCCTCGCCGGAGGCATTGGCGGCGTAATGCTCCAGATTTTCAAGCAGGCGGCGCACTTCGGGATGGTTGATGTCGAGGATCGACGGGTCGAAATCGTAAATGGAGTCGACTGCGGGCAGGATGCCGAAGTTGTTGCCGAAATCCTTTACCTTGCAGCCGTACATGGCCGAGATGCCTTCCCAGTTGGGGTACATGTTGGGAAGCCCTTCGGCATAGTACTTCTTTTTGCGGTATTCTTCCCGGAAGGAGCGGGAAAACTCCTCCGCCGCGCGCCGGTCTTCCTCGCGCTCAAAGGGCGTTTGGATCTGCGCCCGGGCCGGGGTCAAGGGGTTTTCCTTGCCGGTCTCAACGGAGATATAGAAGCACGGACGGTCGAGCATTTCGTGTTCCCAGAAGGCGTCGAAACGCTTTTGGGCGCTTTCCCAGTCCTGATTGGTCACCAGATCAAAACGAGCCATGCTTTTCCCTCTTCAGATCGCATAGGTGAGCGACTTCTCACCTCTGGCGATGATTTCGCCTTCGCGGATCAGCGCGAGACCCGCGCCGAAGCCGTATTTTGTGCCGTCTTCATCGTAATAAAGATCGAACGTCACGCCGCCGACGGTGAGATTTTCCACAGCGAAGTATTTCCACGCGCCGACACAGAGCGGATTGACGGTGAGCGTGCGCTTGCCGGTTTCCAGATCGGTGTCCGGCAGGATGCCGCACGCGCCGGAAAGCACCAGGTCGCAGAAGGTGGAGTGGTTGTAATCCGCGCCGCGCTCGGTCGGGAAGCTGTAAGCGTGGTCGAGGTAGATCAGGTCGCGGGCGATCCACTGGCCGGTAAACGGATCCTGATCTTCGTCGATCCAGTTGATGAGGCGGCCGTCCTTATATAGCTTCTGGGAAGCGGCGTACTGGCGAAGCAGGGTCATGTAGTCGGCTTTCCCGATGTAGGCGGAGTCCTTGCGCCTTAAAAGCGTATAAAGCGCGGTCAGCGTCTGCGCGGTGGAGAAGGGCCACACGGGGCCGTCCCACAGACATTCGGGGTGGACGGGATTCTTCATGAAACGCGGATGCGTCATGTCGGCGGTGGTGATGCCGTAGGGCGCGAGGAATCTGGTTCTGTCCATCAGCACGGTGAAGATTTGCTCGTCGGATTCCTCGGTCAGCGCAGGGACCAGGAACGGCAAAAAGCCGATCTGCTCCAGAACGTTGTGATCCGGGTCGGCCCGGTCGAAATCGGCCTCGCCGTCTTTTGAGGGCATCGGAACCGTCTTGAAGAAGGCG
>JAKSPX010000340.1 GCA_024404415.1 Clostridia bacterium
TCGCCATCGTGGGCTCGAACCCGGTCAGCGGAATGACGATAATGACTCTGATAATCACTGCGCTGGTGCTCGCCGCGGTGGGCCTGAAGGGCAATGCCGGAATGGTGGCCGCGCTGGTCATCGGCGGAGTGGTCTGCACGGCCCTCTCAACGGCCGGCGGACTCATAACTGATTTCAAGATAGGCTATTGGATTGGCACGACGCCCCGCAAGCAGGAGGCCTGGAAGTTCGTCGGCGTCGCCGTTGCTGCGGCTACGGTCGGCGGAGTGATGCTCGTGCTCAACAAGACTTACGGCTTTGTCGGGGACGGCGCTCTCGTCGCACCCCAGGCCAATGCGATGGCCGCTGTGATCCAGCCTATGATGAACGGTGGCAATGCGCCCTGGCTGCTTTACGGCATCGGTGCCGCCATCGCGGTGATCCTCACCTTGCTGAAGGTGCCCGCGCTTGCGTTCTGCCTCGGTATGTTCATCCCCATAGACCTGAACCTGCCTCTGCTCGTCGGCGGCGCCATCTCCTGGTTCGTCGGCTCGCGCTCGAAGGACGAGAAGGTCAATGCGGCGCGCTCTGAAAAGGGCACACTCATCGCCAGCGGCTTCATCGCCGGCGGTGCGCTGATGGGCGTCGTGAGCGCGGTCCTCAAGTTCGCCGGCGTGGACTGGTTCCTCAGCGGCTGGAACGCTGCTCTTCCCGGCGGCTCTTCTCCTGCGGAGATGATCGCCATCCTGCCGTTCCTGCTGATATGTGCATATATGATTTGGGCTTCATTGAAAAAGGATAAGTAATGGAAAAGATTCTTGACAGATTCCTGCGTTATGTCGCAGTTGACACACAATCCGATGAGAGCAGCGAAAGCCAGCCTTCGGCCGCGAAGGAGCTCGCATTGCTTGAAATGCTCAGGGATGAGCTTATCGCTATGGGGGTTGAGGCGGAACTGGACGAATGGGGCTATGTGATGGCTTCCATTCCCGCCAATGACGGCGGCGAATCGCCTGCGGTGGGTTTTATCGCCCACGTCGATACGGCTCCCGATGCGTCCGGAAAGGACGTGAAGCCGAACATCATACGCGACTATGACGGTGGCGATATCGCTCTTTCCGGCGTTCCCGGTCTTTTCCTCAAGCCTTCCGAGTTCCCGGAACTGCTTGATCATAAAGGTGAGACGATTATCACCACCGACGGCACAACCCTTCTCGGGGCGGATGACAAGGCGGGCGTTGCGGAGATTATGGATGCTGTCCAGTATGTCGTCAGCCATCCCGAATTCAAGCACGGCCGCATCTGCATCGGCTTCACTCCGGATGAGGAGATAGGCCGCGGAGTGGTCAAGTTCGACGTCGCGCGTTTCGGTGCCGACTATGCATACACTATGGACGGCGGAGAGGTCGGTGAGCTGGAATTCGAGAATTTCAATGCCGCTTCCGCAAAGATCCACATCCAGGGGCGCAACGTCCATCCGGGCTATGCGAAGGGCAAGATGCTGAACGCACTCCACATCGCCACCGAGTTCGATGCGCTTCTTCCCGCTGCGCAGCGTCCCGAGCTGACTTCGGACTATGAAGGATTCTTTCATCTCATTTCGCTGAATGGAAGCGTCGAGGAGGCCGATGTCCACTATATAATAAGGGATCACAACCGCGGGGCTTTCGAGAAGAAGAAGGAGATAATCCAGCGCTGCGCAGATTTCCTCAACGGCAGATACGGCCCCGGCACGGTAATGGCGACGGTGAAGGACCAGTATTATAATATGAGGGAGATGGTGGAGCCCCACTACCATATAATAGAGAAAGCCGTAAAGGCTATGGAACTTTCGGGCGTGAAGCCCAGGATCCAGCCAATACGCGGAGGCACCGACGGAGCCAACCTTTCTTTCAAGGGCCTTCCCTGCCCGAATATTTTTGCCGGCGGGTTGAATTTCCACGGCAAATTCGAGTGGATTCCTGTCGAATCTATGGAAAAGGCTGCAAATGTGATAGTTAACCTGATAAGGCTATATTCGGCAGCATAAGGCAGGGTATATAAACCGACGCGAAAACACGAAAAAATGCAATTTTTTTTCGAAAAAATTTTGTCGGTTAAAAAAAAGTGTATATCTTTGCCGTCCCTTTCGGAAACGAAACGGGTTTTAAAAGTTCTTTGACAATACTGAGAGAGATAAACGAGGTAAAAGAAGTAAAAGAAATGATTAGTCTAATAAATGAGTTTTTTCGTTTAGAGGGCTACAATTTCATAGGCAAAACGAGACAAGTCGTCAAGCTAGAGATAGTTTGAGGAATTTGATTCACGAATACGAGAAAGAGAAGAAGAGCGAACGGAGGATGCCTTGGCTTCCAGAAGCGAAGAAGGACGTGGTAAGCTGCGAAAAGCTCCGGGGATCTGCAAACAGGA
>JAKSPX010000341.1 GCA_024404415.1 Clostridia bacterium
AGAAACGACGATGGCCGCCGCCACGATCAGCACCACTGCCGCGGCAAAAACGGCGATCGTGAGCTTGCTCTTTTTATCCATCGGCGCTTTGGCCTTCTTCTCCGTATTATCATTTTGATCCTGCTTATTCCAAGCCAAGTTCGATCAATCCTTTCACACTCGTTCTATCAGCGTACACACATCGGTAGCGATTTCGTACTCCGCTTATCATATCACATTTTTCTGCATTTGTCACTAAGAAAATTTCATCCGCGGCAAATTTTTCGCGTAAATCAGCCAATACCAACGCCGTCAGACCTTTTTGAGCACCACGGCCGTCATCGGCGGGAGTTCCAGGAAGAACCCCGGCCTATCCTGCCCCGGGCAGGCCCCGGCGCGGAAGGTCTTTTTTTCCGGAATGCGGCCTTTTCCGCCGAAGGTCTCGTCGTCCGACGAGAAAACAAAGGAGAAGCGCTCCCCTGCCCCGGCCGGGATGAAAGCCGCCGTCTGGAAATTGGCTGGGTGGAAATTGAAGGCGAATATATAGCCCCTGCGGCGGTAAAGCATGAGCTGATCGTCCTGATGAATGCGGAGGCAGCTCGCCTCGCCCTTCAAAAGCTTTTTGTCGCGGAAGAGGCGCACCATGGCGCGGTCAAATTCCCCGAGGTCCTTATAGCGCAGGTAGCCGTTGTCCGCAAGCGACCACTGGCGGCGCGCATAATCGTGGCTCCAGCCGTTGCCCTCGCGGGGGAAGTCGATCCACTCGGGGTGGCCGAATTCGTTGCCCATGAAATTGAGGTAGCCCTCGCCGCCCGCGGCCAGCGTCACAAGTCGCAGAAGCTTGTGCATGGCGACAGCCCCTTCCACCCGCAGATTCGGCACGGCACGGTCCATGCTCTGATACATATCCGCGCCCGCAAGGCGGAAGATGATGGTCTGGTCGCCCACCAGCGCCTGATCGTGGCTCTCGGCGTAGGCGATGCGCTTTTCGCCCCTGCGCTTGCCCAGAAGCTCCCAGCAGAAGGCATCCATATCCCAATGGCCGAAGGTCTTTTCCTTGATGGATTTGATGTAAAAATCGGGAAGGCCCATGCTCAGGCGGTAATCAAACCCGATGCCCCCGTCCTTCACCGGGCGGCAGAGGCCCGGCATGGCGCTGACGTCCTCCGCAATGAGCAGGGCGTGCGGCCTCACCTCGCGCGAAAGCAATGACGCAAGCTGGAGATAGGTCAGAGCATCCACGTCGGTGTTGAGCGAGAAATAATCGTCAAGACCGTGGAAGGTCATGTTCAAGCCGTGATTCTGATAAAGCATGCTCCCGGCTCCGTCGAAGCGGAAGCCGTCGAAATGGTATTCGGTGAGCCAGAATTTCAGATTGGAGAGAAGGAAGTGCAGAACGCCTTCCTTGCCGTAATCAAAGACCTTGCTCCCCCACGCGGGGTGGTTTCCGGCCTCCCCTTCCTTGAAAAACTGGCCGTTGGTGCCGTCAAAGAGGTTGATGCCCTCCAGCGTATTCTTCACGGCGTGGGAATGCACCAGATCGAGAAGCACCGAAAGGCCGAGGGCGTGGGCACGGTCGACGAGGTATTTTAAGTCGTCCGGCGTGCCGAAGCGCGAGGAGGCGGCGAAGAAATTGCTCACCTGATAGCCAAATGAGCCGTAGTAGGGGTGCTCCATGACGGCCATGAGCTGGACGGTGTTGTAGCCGTCCTCCCTGATGCGCGGGAGGATGTTGTCGGCGAATTCCCGGTAGGTGCCGACTCTCTTTTCCTCCACGGCCATGCCGACGTGCGCCTCGTAAATGAGCGGCGGAACATTCTTCTGCGGTTCAAAGGCTTCGTCGTGCCAGATAAATTCTTCCGGGGGATCCCACACGACGGCGGAGAAGGATCTTGTCTCCTTTTCCTGCCGGACATAGGTCGCATATAGCGGGATGCGGTCCATCCGCTCGCCGTTTGCTTTGACGTTCACCTTGAAGCGGGAAAGATGCTTCAGAGCGTCCTTCCCTTCAAGCTTGATCTCCCAGCTTCCGTCCCCGAGGCTTTTCAGAGGGTGGCTTTCCCGATCCCAGAAATTGAAGTCGCCGACGAGATACAAGGCTTCCGCGCCGGGAGCCCACTCGCGGTAGACCCAGCCCGTTTCCGTCTTGTGAAGGCCGAAGAAGAGGTGGCCGTTGGCAAAGTCCGAAAGCCTCTGCCCGCGCTTCAAAAGAGCGCGCTTTTTTTCCTTCAGGCGGCGCATTCTTTCGTCTATTTCCTTTTCATAAGGTCTCAGCTCCGGCTGATCCTCCAGAAGCTTCCAGGCCATTGTCTCACCTCCGCTATTCTTCCGAAATCGTATATACAGTATAGCATTTTCTTTCCCTTGTGTCAATTCCGAGGCAAATGAAGGAGGCTTTACCTGT
>JAKSPX010000342.1 GCA_024404415.1 Clostridia bacterium
TCTTCCTTCGCGATGAGCAGAATGAAATCTTCAACGCCGACGTTCACCTCGCTGTCGCGATGGTATTCGAGGCCACTGAGGGTGGTGTTATAGCCCCAGCAGATGCCGAGCTGGATCGGCATGCCGCCGTAAGCGCGGTTTTTGAATTCGTCATAAATGGCGGTGGCTTCGAGGGATGCGTCGCCCGCCGTGTAGGCCGTGCCGCTTTCCGGCATGGGGATCTTTTTCATCGCTTCGATGAGTTCTGCGGTGTCAAAGCCCTCCAGCACCTTGCCGTAGGGCTTGAAGCTTTCCGAATAAACCGAAAGAATTTCCATGATGATCCTCCCAATATGTTTATTTTGTTTCCTTTTTGCGGCACTTTTCACATTTTCCGTAGAAGACCGTGCGGTCGCTGTCGAGTTCAAAGCCGTGTTCGGATGAAAAATGCTTTTCCATCTCGCTTAGGAAGTCGCAGTCGGCGCAAATCAGTTCTCCGCAGACGTCGCACTTGAGGTGGAAATGCCCTTTCCCGGCGCATTCGTTCCAACGATAGCTCGCGCCTCCCCCCTCCTCGGGCAGGAAACGCTCGATCACGCCATCCTCGGTCATCTGAGAGAGCAGACGGAAAACGGTCGGCTCGGAGAGAGAAAGGCCTTCTGTGTGGATGATGTCGCGTGCGGTGAAGCAGGCGTCCGGGTGAGAAGAGAAAAAGTCCTCCAAAGCGCGGCGCGCACGGGTATGGTAATGCTCCTTCTTTTCCATCTTCTCATCTCCCTTCGCGCCTTATCTTATCACACCGTTTTGAAAAAAGCAACTGTCTGCCGCTTTTTCCTTGCAAAAATCGCTTTCAAATGCTATACTGAATGAAAACAAATCCTACCGAAAGGAATTCACCTCATGATCGAACATAAATCCCGCAAGCCCGCCGTCATCGGCGTTTTCGGCGTTGCCCACCAGCCCTACTGGCACCAGTTCCCGGGGCTTTACGAATCGCTCTGTTCCTTCCACAAGATCCTCGTCGGTATGCTCACGCGCGAGGACACCCGCGTGGTCGACCTCGGCATCCTCGATACCGATAAAAAGGGGTATGAAGCCTCCCTCCGCTTCAACGCGGAAGACTGCGACCTCATCGTCTGCAACATGACCACCTACGCGACCTCCTCGGTCTTTGCACCCGTCCTCCGCGACGCGAAGGCACCGATGATCCTCACGGCGCTCCAGCCGCGTGACGCTCTGGATTACGAGAAGGCCAACACCTTCATGCAGCTTGAAAACGACTCCATCTGCTCGGTGCCGGAGTTCTTCGGCGTGGCCGCGCGCATCAAGAGAAAGATTTACGACGCGATCATCGGGACACTTGAAAACGATCCCGCCGTCGAAAAGGAGCTTGATGACTGGATCTCCGTCGCCAAGGCGCTCCGCGCCATGAAGGGCGCGCGCGTCGGCCTGATGGGGCACGTCCTCAACGCGATGTACGATATGCACGCCGACCCGACCGCCATTTTCTCCACCTTCGGCATCCATGTGCCGCTTCTTGAGGTGGACGAGCTGATTGAAAGCTACGAAAAGGTGACGGATAAAGAGGTCGAGGAGCGCAAGGCCCTGATCTTACGCGAATTTGATACGCCGGAGCCCAAGAGCGACCCGCTCACGTCCAAGCTCACCGACCACGACCTCACCCTCGCCGCGCGCGCAAGCGCCGCTTTGGAAAGCTTCGTCAAGGAAAAAGACCTCGACGGTCTCGCCTATTTCTACGCGGGTACCGCGAACACCCTTCACCGCATCGTGACCAGCTCGCTCATCGTCGGCAACTCGATCCTCATCGCCGAGGGCATCCCCATGTGCGGCGAATTCGACATCAAGACCTGCATCGCCATGCTCCTGATGGACGCCATCGGCGCGGGCGGCAGCTTCGCCGAGATCCATCCCTTCGACTTCGGGGCCGATCAGATCCTCGTCGGCCACGACGGCCCGCACCACACCGCCATTGCGGAGGGCAAGCCGGTGCTCAGAAGCCTCAAGGCCTACCACGGCAAGGAAGGCAGCGGCGCTTCGGTGGAATTCAAGCTCAAGGAGGGCCCCATCACCATGCTCTCCATCAACCATTCCGCGGACGGCGGCTTCCGCTTCGTCCTCGGCGAAGGCACCTCCAATAAAGGCCCCATCCCGCCGACCGGCAACACCAACACCCGCGCTTCCTTCGCCCCCGACACCCGCACCTTCATCAAGAAATGGTGCATGGCCGCCCCCACCCATCACTTCGCGCTCGGCGTCGGTCATGTTGCGGGCGTCCTCGAAAAGCTCGCCGACATCCTCGGTGTGGAATGCGAGGTCATAAAGTAACCGAACCATCCAATAAACCCTCTCAGTCAGCCCCTCGGGCTGCCAGCCCTCCCG
>JAKSPX010000343.1 GCA_024404415.1 Clostridia bacterium
TTCGGCGGGGAGGTAGGCCTCGCGCGGAAGGTCGGTCACGGTGCCGTCGGAGGTGATGACGATGCCGACCGTCGCGTGGTCGCGCATGACGCGCCGCGTGCCCTCCTCGGCGGCCCTGGAAAGTTCCACCGCCGACGAAAACCACGGGGTATCCACCTTGCGCTCCTCACCGTTTTCCTCACTCCCGAGCGCGCCCTCCACCATGAAGCCCACGCAGTCGGCGAGGCGGACGCGCATTTTTGCGCCGGATAACGTGAGCTCCACGGCCTCCTCCGGGATGAATTTCGGCTCGGAGGTGGTGATGGTGCGGCCGCTGCCGCTCTGGGGAAGCTCGTCGCGGGCCCGTTCCTTCAGCGTGCCCTCCGGCATGGCGGGCAGAACGAGCGACTCCATGAAATTCTTGATAAAGGTCGATTTGCCCGTTCTGACCGGGCCGACCACACCGATATAGATATTGCCGCCCGTGCGCGCGGCGATGTCGGCGTAAATTGGATTTTCAGGCATGATTCCCTCCGTATCTCGATACAAGACTTGCTTCAATCTATGCAAAACCGGGGCGGGATATGCGAAAAAACTGTTGCCATCCGCCGCCAATCCATGTATAATAGAAGAAACCGCCATACCATACTGCGTTTTGCGGAAAGGAAGCAGGAATCCATGGAAATGTTGAAAAATATGTATCCCTCGCCGGATAAGAGACGTGAGAATTGGCTGAATCTCAACGGCGCGTGGGAGTTCTCCTTCGACGAGCCGATATTCGATAAGACCATCACGGTGCCCTTCACCTGGACCTCGCCGCTTTCGGGCGTGGAGGAGGACAGAAAGGGAGCTGGCTTTTACCGGAAGAAAGTCGCCTATCAGCCGAAAATGGCGCGCCTTTTCCTCGTCATCGGCGCGTGCGACTATGAAACCAAAATCACTGTCAACGGAAAAGAGCTCGTGACCCACCTCGGCGGCTACGACCCCATCGAGTGCGAGGTCACCGACGTCTGGAAAAAGGATGCAGAAAACGTCATCGAGGTCTACGCCTTTGACGACGATTCCAGAGCCCATACCTACGGTAAGCAGGGCTACGGCAACATCCGCGGCATCTGGCAGACCGTGTATCTCGAAGAACGCCCCGCAAGCTACATCGAGTCCTTCGTCATCCGCACCTCTCTTTCGGGAGACGTGACCATCAAAGCCTCCGTCAACGGAAAATTCGATTCCCTCAAGGCCGCGTTTGAAGGCTTCAAGGCCGAAAGCAAGGATAATGAGCTGGTTTTGAAGATCGAAGAGCCCCGCCTCTGGTCACCGGACGACCCGAACCTCTATGAAGGCACGCTGACCCTTGAAAACGGAGAAGAAGAGGATATCGTCCACACCTATTTCGGCATCCGCGAGGTCGGTTCGGTCAAGTGTGAAAACGGCAGACGCTATTTTGCCCTCAACGGCAAGCCGATCTACGTCAATTCCACCCTCGACCAGTCCTTCAACCCCAAGGGCTTTTTCACCCTCCCCTCGGACGAGGAGTGCGAAAACGAGATCCTGCGCATGAAGGCCCTCGGCCTCAACTCCGCCCGCATCCATATCAAAACCGAAGAGCCTTTGAAGCTCTATTATGCCGATAAGCACGGCCTCATGATCATTCAGGATATCCCCTGCTTCTGGGGCGAGCCGACCGAGGAGGCAAAGTCGCTCTTCGACGAGCAGATGATCGCCTGCATGAAGCGCGACATCAACCACCCCGCCATCGTCCACTGGGTTTTATATAACGAGACCTGGGGCCTTTTCTCGGGGGAGGGCAAGGACCGCCGCTACCTTCCCGAGACGCAGGCATGGGTCAGAGCCAACTACGAAAAGGCCAAGGCGCTGGACCCGACCCGCCTTGTGGAGGATAACTCCGCCTGCAACTACGATCATGTCGTGACCGACATCGACACCTGGCACTTCTATTCCAACGGCTACAAGGAAGTCAAAAAGGTCATCGACGACTTCTGCGAGAAGAGCTTCGTCGGCTCGGGCTGCAACTACACCGAAGGGAACACGCTTCCCGACATCCCGGTGATGAACAGCGAGTGCGGCAACGTCTGGGGCATCGACGGCAACGCCGGTGACAGCGATATGTCCTGGCACTACAAATACATGATCAACGAATTCCGCCTCCACGACCTGCTTTCGGGCTTTGTTTTCACCGAATTCCACGACGTGGTGAACGAATTCAACGGCTATTACCGCATCGACAACTCCGAAAAGGTCTTCGGCTACGAGGAATACGTCCCCGGCATGACCATGAAGGATCTCCACGCGGCTGATTTCCTTGCCTACGACCTCGCCCCCATGACCACCCTGAAGGCGGGCGAGAAGATCGTCCTCCCGCTCTATCTTTCCTCCT
>JAKSPX010000344.1 GCA_024404415.1 Clostridia bacterium
CAGTCTTCGGTGGCGTCAACATCCCGCGCCATGTGGACGTCCACCGGCTTGGCGGTGACGTGTCGATAGAGAGGGAGACCGCCGACGATGCCGCCGCAGACCAGCGCCGCGATGAGCACGATGGCAAGGATGCGCTTGATGACTTTATTCATCCTTTTCACCTCCCGTGAGGATCCCGTCGCGGATGGTGGCGATACGACCGGCGTGTTCTGCGACTGAGGTATCGTGTGTGATCATGATGATGGTGGTTCCTTTTTCGTTGAGCATGGTGAAAAGATCCATGACCTGTGCGCCGGAAACCGAGTCCAATGCGCCGGTCGGCTCGTCCGCGAGGAGCAGCTTGGGATTTCCCACGATGGCGCGGGCAACGGCCACGCGCTGGGACTGGCCGCCCGAAAGCTGTTCGGGCTTAAAATCCATCCGATCCTCGAGGCCGACCGTTTTTAATGCCTCCGCCGCGCGTTCCAGACGCTCGGCCTTGGGCACGCCCGCGTATAAAAGCGGCATGGCGACGTTATCCAGCGCCGTCGTCTTCGGAAGAAGATTCAGGGACTGGAAGACAAAGCCGATCTCGCGGCTTCGGACGTCGGCAAGCTGATTGTCATTTAGTCCGGTCATGTCGCGCCCGGCGAGCTCATAGATTCCCGCCGTCGGCACGTCAAGGCAGCCGATGATGTTCATGAGCGTGGTCTTTCCCGAGCCGGAGGGGCCCATGATGGCCAGATAATCGCCCTCCGCGACGTCCAGTGCCACGTTATTGAGTACACGTAAGGAGGTTTTTCCCATGGGATAGTCTTTTGTGATATCCCGCATCCGTAAGAGCATAGATCCTCCCCCTCAGTCCATGATGACCGCGTCTTCGACCGGTTCGCCGATATCCTCGACCGGCTCGCCCATGCCTTCAACGGGCATTTCGTCCGCCGGGAGACCTTCTTCAGCGACCGCGCCGTCGTCAGTCGGAACAAAGACTTCGCCCGCGCCGGAGCCGCCGCCTTCTTCGAAATACTCCCCTTCACTTTCAAAGGCACTCTCGTCAAAGATGGTGCACTTCATGCCCTCCTTGAGGGTGTCGTCCGGGAACGCGATATAATCTTCTCTGGTAAGGCCGTCGGTGATGACGTAGGTGTCGGCCTCCGCGTCATAGACGCCGAGGGTGACGGCTCTCTTTTCAAGTCTGCCGCGGCTGTTCTGTGCCCAGACCGACGCGCCTTCCTCAGTGAAGTCCACGAGGTAGCAGGAGGGCAGGGTCAGCGCATCCGGGTCGGCGGGATCGCCGCCGGTGAAGAGCTCGATATAAACGTGCTGGCCGAGGCGCAGACCTTCGCTCTCGTCCATTTCGATGTAGAAGGGATAGCTCGAAGAAGCGGACGCGCCGCTGCCGATGGTCGCGCCTTCATAGACCGGCTCTTCCGCGTAGCCGTTCTGTCTGGAAACCGGGTGTTCCCAGTCGATCTGGGAGACGGTGCCCGTCCAGACGCTGTCGTCCACACGGGAGAGGATGCGCACGCGCACGCCCTCCATGATCTGTCCGGCATTATTCTCGTTGAAGGTGCCGCGCACGCGGTAGGTGCCGCTTTCCATCAGCGTGATATAGGGCTTCTTCTGCCCCTGAGAATCGTAAACGTCGCCGTTGGTGTTCATCGAGGTGACCTCGCCCGAGACGGGGGAAAGCACCTCGGTGCTGGTAAGCGACTCCTTGAGGTGGCCGACCTCTTTCTCCTTGAGCTTGAGGTTATACTGCCCCTCGCGGATAGCCGCGTCGCAGGCCTGGATCTCCAGCGTGTAGGAGAGCTGTTCGTCCTTGGACGCCTTCTGCTTCTCTTTTTCAAGCTGAGCGCGCGCGCTTTCCTTGGCCTTGATCTCGGCTTTCATCTGTTCCAGCTCCAGCTCGGCCTTTTCGACGAGAAGGCTCGCCTGTTCGGTGTCGTATTTGAAAAGCACCTGCCCGGCTTCGACGGCGTCGCCTTCCTTGACAAGGATCTCGGTGACCTCGCGGTTTTCGTCCTTTTCCACCGAGACCTCGCTTCTGGCGCTCACCATGCCGGCAAAACGGTTCTGCAGACCGACGCTGCCGGTGGCGGTGATCATCGAGACCGCCTGCACCGAGGCTTTTTCACCCCCGGCGGCATTGCAGCCCGCAAAGAGGCAGCAGACGAGCAGCAGAGCGGTGACCGCTTTTAAGATTCTCATAATTGTTCGTTCCTTTCGCTTGTGAATCGGGTCCATCAGGCACTTTGTGCCGATGATTTAGACGGAGAAGCTTCTCCGTTTGTTCCATGATTTATCAGGATTCTTTTCAAAAAGCCGGGCTGTAAAAAAACTCAATTGTCATTGCGAGACCACAAACCAGTCTGCGGACT